>SOKS01000015.1 GCA_004375725.1 Dehalococcoidia bacterium
GAAAGCGCCACGGTAATCATTATGGCCGCTGCCTTGAGCATTCCCACCGCGCCCAGTTCCCGGAAAAGCACCACAGCGGTAGCGATGCAGGGGAAAGACATCGCCAGAACCACGCTGCCGACGACCAGCTGCTCCGAGGTTAGCGCCAGAGGCGCCAGCATACCCAAAGCCACATCCTTGCGCAGGAAGCCTATTGTTAGCGCCACCACCGCTTCCTTGGGCAGTCCGAGCAGACCAGTGACCACCGGTGCCGTGACATTGGCGATTACATCAAAGAGGCCGACCGCATACAGTATGTTCATCACCAGCACCGCGCCCAGTATAATCGGTATGGCCTCATGCAGAAAGCCATAAACCCTGAACCATAGCTTCTGAAGCACGGTCCGCCACGGCGGTATACGATATGGCGGAATTTCGATTAACAACTCAGGGCTGAATCCTTTCACCATGCGATTCAGGATGAAACCGAGAATAACCCAGACGAGAAACAACGTCCCATAGACCATGGCGACGTACTGGATGCCCCGCTCTCCCACCAGGCCGAAGACCATTGCTTGCAAAGCAGCACAGGGCACGGCAATGGAGATAAGTGTGGCCGCGATGAACCTCTCCCGTTTGCTCTCCAGTATCCTGGTCGCCAGAATTGCCGGCACGTTGCAGCCGAGCCCCAGCAACGTGGGAATAATGGCATAGCCGTGAAGTCCCAGGCGGTGCATAATGGTATCCATGAGAACGGCCAAACGCGGCAGGTAACCGACGTCTTCCAGCAGGCCAAGCACGAGATAGAAAGCGGCGATATAGGGCAGTACCATGGCAAAAGGCACATAGAGACCGGTGGTCAGCAAACCAAATGACTCGATGTAATTTACTTCGCCGGCCACGATATGACCTAGCAGCACGTCATGGAGAATGCCGGAGCCACCCATAAGGTTGCTGAAAAAAAGTATCACCGGCGTCCAGAGATACTCAAATATGGGGTCAAGGACATAGGTGATCAGGCTCTCACCGATGAAACGAATACCGGAAAATGTGCCCGCCAGAACCACCGCAGCAATGATAATCCCGGTAAAGGGGCGGGCACTGGCATCCTCCAGACGCTCCAGCCAGGTATGGTGACGGTGGGTGGCCTGCTGCACCTGTTCCACAATATTGCCAACGGCGGCCCACCGTTCATCATGGCTGCCTGGCGGCAGCTTGGGCGCCCTGGCTTCGGGAATACTTTCCACCAGCTCCTTGATCCCCTGTCCGGTCACGGCCACCGTGGGGACAACGGGAACGCCGAGCCGCTCTTCAAGTCGCTTCAGGTCAATGTGGATGCCGCGGTGTCCGACGTCGTCCCACATGTTCAGGGCCACGACCATCGGGACACCTTTTTCCAGTAACTGGAGCGTCAGATTAAGGTTTCTCTCCAGGTTGGTGGCATCAACCACGTTGATGACCACGTCGCCGGTGTCGAGCATTTGTAAGGCGATTTCCTCCGCCTCACAGGTTGGCTCCAGGCCGTAGGTACCGGGCACATCAATCACCTCCACCGCCTCCTCCCCGACCTTCATCAGTCCCTGCGTATAGCCAACTGTGGTGCCGGGATAATTGGAAACGATAACCCTCAGACCCGTCAGCCGTGAGAAAACGACACTCTTGCCGACATTGGGATTGCCCATGAGGAGAATTTTTCTCAGGCCGTTCTTTTCACCCCGGCGCTTTTTAACCTGGGTTTTTACACCGTGACACGCCATTCCCCTACCCCATCACTGCTCGACCTCGACAAGAATTTTTCTTGCCATGCCGAATCCGATGGCCAGCCGGGTACTGCCCTGCTGCACGGTTACCGGCCCTCGCATCAACATCGAACTTAATTTAGTAATTTTTCTACCCGGCCGGATGCCCATGGCGCTGAGACGGCTCACCAGTCCCACCCCTCCGTCGATTTCCACCACCTTTCCACTCTGTCCAGGATACATCTGGCTCAAATTTACCTGCTTTATTATCGTCATATATCACCTTTCAATATAGCCATGTTGCCCTACCGACGGGTCCGGCGACACAGATTGCAATAGCCGGCAACACGTATTTCTGTTTCATCAATGTCGAAGTCTTTCAATTCTGGCACTTCTTTTTTCAAGTAGCGGGACAATGGGTAGCCAAATTCAATAACTCGACCACAGCCAAGGCACACCAGATGATAGTGTTCTTTGGTCGGTTTTACTTCATAGTGATGATGGTTCTCGCTAAAATGCAGTTCGTCTACCAGTTCCAGCTCCTTCATCATCTGCAGGGTGCGATAGACTGTGGAGAGGCTGAGGCGCGACTCTTTCTCACGGGCACGCCGGAAGATCTCATCGGCGTCAAGATGTCCCTGTCCCCGGCGGATAATATCCATAATCAGGGCTCGCTGATGGGTAAACCTCTTCCCGGCGTTATTCAGCTTCACTCGGTTCGTGGTCATCTTGCGGCTGCCTTGCGTCCTTTAATGCTAATGATAATCATTTGCAATAGCAATTATAACATTGTTCTTTAGTTTTCGCAATAAGAATTTTTCAGGGCAATTATTACTTCCTGAGCAATGTTGAAGCCCAGACGATTATGATAATCGCGATGATTACGGCAGCGGCAGAATTAACCAGCAGCATGGCCGGTGCTCCCCAGATGCCGGCACCGGCGCCGGTGAGCAGGTTACCCAGCGGCAATGTACCGATAGCAAGCGCACGTGCCCCGGAAACCCGGCCCCGCATTTCCTCGGTAGACCACATCATCAGCATTGACTGAATGAGCGCCATGCACATTCCCTGATTTAAGCCAGTCATAACCAGAAGGAGTAGAGACAAAGAAAAGAGGCGTGAGAAGGCAAACAGCATCAACATGACTGGCCAGACAATGGTTACCGTAACCAGCACTCTTCCCCGATGTATTGAATCCGGCAGTATGGCTATCAACAATGGGCCAACCGTATTACCGAGCCCGATTGCCGCCATGAGCTGGCCATAGCCAACAACATCGGTATGCAGAATATCCCGGGCAAAAACCGGGATTAAAGTGAACCAGTACGGGAAAATTAAAAAGTTTACCAGAGCGGCGATAAGTATCAAGGCGGAAAGGGAACGGTCTTTTCTTAAATAGCGGAATCCCGCCACGAGGTTCTGCCACATTGATTCCCGGGCCGCTGGCCTTGGTGGCGGCTCGATTTTCATGGGCAGGAGAGATAAAAATGACAGGCAGAAACTGGCGGCAATCAGGGCGAAGCAGCCGCTGGCCCCGATGACCTCAAGCAGACTGCCGCCAAGAAGTGGACCCAGTATGGTGGTACTGCCCTGGGCTGCAAACAGCAGCGAAATAGCCGCCACCACGTGGTGCCTCTTCACAATATCGGCCGCAGTGGCATGCCGGGTAGAGAAATCAAATGTGTATGACACGCCACCCACCAGGGTAAAAAGAAAGAGATGCCATACCTCAAGAGCCGAGGTCAGAAACAACATCATAATGACCAGGGCACCAGTGGCATAAACCACCTGCACGATGATAAGAATATGACGCCTGTTGAAGCGGTCGCTGACGGCACCACAGAAAGGCCCCAGCAGCATGGCAACAAAGCGGCAGGCCCCCAGCAGACCAACCAGAAAAGGAGAATCAGTCATCTCCAGGACCAGCCAGGCACCAACCACGGTGTCTAGCCAGCGGCCTATATAGGTACCGAAGGAAGAGAGGAAAAGGAGGCGGTATTGCGGATATCGCCAGGCGGCCAGAAAATGGCGGCGTTCCGTGGAAGCAACTTCAGATTCAGGCAATGCTGCTCCTCACCGGCTTCAGGCGCCTAACCTGCTTCTGATTTCGGGCACGGCTTCCTGTGCCGCCAGTTCCCCCAGCCTGATGCCCTCCCGGGCATGATGAAATTCCGCCGCTCCGATATGCACCACGTCCGGTTCAATCACAACATCGGCTTTCTCCAAACTGGACTTAACCAATGAATAAGTGCCAATGTGCAGGGACTGGAGCAGAACGTGTATGATATTTGGCTCCTTGGCGTCCTTGATACGCTCCTCAACTGAGTCATGCGAACGGTCAATCACGTCCGGGATGACGTTGACGGCAATAACGAAGTCGGCGCCCATTTTTTGAGCCAGGTTCACCGGCACCGGGTTGGTCAAGCTGCCATCCACCAGGTACCTGCCTCCCCACCTCACCACGGTAAATATTCCCGGCAAGGAAATGCTGGCCCTGACTGCTTCTATTACGGAACCGCGGTCGAACACGACCTCTTCCCCGGTATCGATATCGGTCGCGGTGCAGGCGAAGGGTATGAGCAGGTCACTGAAGTTGACATGGCCGCCCAGAAACGAAGCCAGCTGGTCACTGATTTTTTCCCCTTTAATCAGCCCTGTCCTGGGCAGTGCCGGGTCTATGAACCGGGTCAGTCTGCGCCTTGACAGTTCGATGACCTTCTCTTTTATGAGACCAGCATTTTTACTCTGTGCGTAGAGTGAGCCCACGATGGCACCGGCACTCGTGCCAGCGATGACATCAATGGGAATGCCTTCTTTTTCCAGAACAGTCAGGACGCCAATGTGCGCCATTCCCCGCGCCGCACCACCCCCCAGTGCCAGCCCCACCTTTCCCTTCGGCAATTCAGTCCCTCCTCAAGAACCAGGGATAGACATTAACAAACTTGCCCTGATAATATAACACGACCATAACGCCCAGTATAAGCATCGCGATATCGATGTAGAGCGCGTCGGCAATAGACAGCCTTAACTGTACCCACCTTTCCGCCTCGCCAAAACAGCCACAGGGCTTGTCGCCAAACCCCTGAACGAGCAGTATGCTGTTACTGGCAATCAGGCTCACGGTAAGTGCCAGCGCCAGGGAAGCAACCAGCCTGGCGGCAATACCGGTGATGAGGAGCACGCCAATTATTATCTCGAGATAAGGCAACCACTGGTAGATGAACCTGTCCACCGCGTTTGGCAAGAATTCCGGGAAAACGAAAATGACAGACGATTCCATCGGGTTGAGCAGTTTCCCCAGACCGGCGGCCAGAAAAATGAGGCCTAAAATTATACCGGCGCTAATAGCGAACCAGTTAAGGCTTCTCATGCTTTAATACAGTTCAATCGTTTCTATTCTCTGCGGCGGGTCAGCCCCTCATCCCCACAGCTCTTCGATGTCCTTTTCCGCCTGTTCCCCACCTCCGGCCTTTCCGGTGGTGAGCAATTCCTTATAGGACTGCGGTGAGCCATACTCCCTCGTTCTGATGACCACCGGCATCGGTACGGCATGCCCGAAAATGAGGGCCTGCTGCTTTGGCTCCAACCGGGAAAGCACTGCTTTCAGCGCGCCTTTGCCAGATACGCCAGCCAGGACGCTGTCAATATCCCGCTCGTTGTCGAGCAGGCAGGTTATCTTGGTGCCCATCTGCGACATCACCTCGGTATCTATGCCGCTGGGGCGCTGGTCAATGACCAGCAACGTTACATTGTATTTGCGCATCTCGCGGGCAATGATGCCGAAAATGGTCCGGCCGGCAACCTCCGGATTGAGGAAACGGTGCGCCTCCTCAATGGTGATCACCAGCGGTGTCGGTTTGACGGTATCCTCACCCATCGCTTTTTCCATCCTGTCCCGGTACTGGGCATGTATCCGCCGGGTGAGCAGGTTAGCCACCAGGGTGTAGGCGGTAATGTCCGTGTAGCGGCCAAACTCCAGAACGACGTTTATGCCCCGGTCAAGGTATTCCAGAATGCGCTTGACTGCATTATCCGGTGCCTGGGGCTCGATAAAGGGGAGCCGGCTTATAGTGGCGAGCCCCCTCTTCAAATTCTGAAAGGTGCTCTCATGGATACTCAGTTCTTTAAGCAGCTCGTTAGTTTCCTCAGAATCGGACAGGTCGGCGGCCTGCTGCAACCAGTTTTTGCCAAACCGGCGCCGCAACTGGTAAATGGCTTCCACCGCCGGCTCGGTGAGATTCAAAGTCTGGCGCAGCAACGACATGTCTTCCGGCTCAATCTCACCGTAGCCAATTTTCACCACGAAGTCGGTGCTCACCTTTCTCCTTCGGGAGCTTTCCTCATCAAGAGTGAACACGGCTACCTTCGAGGGGAAGAGCTGCTTCAGCGCCTTGACCGATTTGCCCCCCTCGCTTGTCCCTGCCCAGCCATACTCGTTGTGCATGTCAAATATCAAATTCACCGCGGCGCTCTTCTGCAGCATGCCGATGAGCAATATGCGGGTGAGGAAAGTCTTGCCCGTGCCACTCTTGCCGAAGATGCCATTGGAGCGCTTGACCAGTTCCGGCAGGTCAAGGCATATTCTGGTCTCCATATCCAGCGGCGTTCCCACGTAGAACCGTTTCCCGTCCTCGCTGCCGAAGACAAGCTCCACGTCCTGCTGCGTTGCCAGGTTGACCGCCGAGAAATGAGTGGGTACCGTCTTCACCGGATGCGGTCCTTCAATGAGACTGGCCGCATCGCCGCTGATGGTGAGCATGGGCAGCACATGCAATGTGCCGTAGGTGCTGGTGCCGGAGAGCACCTCGGAAATAAACGGGTCGGAAATATCGGGCGGTGTCAGGGTGAATCGAGGGTCGATTACGCCCAGCCCGATATCGGTAATCATGCCGAAAAATCTCTGTTTCTGCCCCTCAATGGTGACGTATCTCCCCACCGCCATATCCTCCACGGATACTGCACCATCGAGCTTGACTTCAACCCCGCCCTCCAGTGAACCGGAGACTACGAGCCCCAATCTTTCCGTCATTTCAGCCTCCCCAGAATCGCCCGGAGCTGATTATACTGCCCGCCGAGCATAACCGCCAGTTCCTTGCCCGCCGCCACCAGAAAAGCGTGCGGGTCTGCCTGTGTCTGGCTCATCAAGCGCAGCGCCGCGGGCACGATTTCCTCAGCTGATACCGGCAGATGGGCGCTCACCAGAATATCTAAAAAGCCCAGCGACTTACCGAACTCCCTTACCTCGTCGGGCGGGCACTGATAAACAAAGCCGTGGATGCGTGCCGGACCGGGCGGCAGGTACTGGTAAATGTTATCTCCTTTCCGGTGTCCCACCACCAGCGCCCCGAACTCGCTGCGGAGCAGCTTGGAGAGCTGGGGGCTGGACTGATAGACGGCCTCTTCGCTGGCCTCATCTTTGCCACGGGCGATGGGTCGGCGTCCCGGCTCCAGGCTGCCGGTGGTGGCCTGGCAGACGATGCCGTAGATGTCCAGCTCTCCGTCTTTCGTCTTGAGCAGGCTGCCCAGCGGCGGCAGCTCATAGAGCTCATAGCACTGCGCGGTAAAACCGGCGGTGCTGGCCTCGATTATCTCGCCAACTC
>SOKS01000020.1 GCA_004375725.1 Dehalococcoidia bacterium
ATAAAGGAGGCAGAAAAAAGATGGCCAGGGAAACTTTTGAGCTGTCAATAACCCCGGAATACCTCACCAGAATCGAGGAAATCATCACCGCGGGCGGGCGGGCCTCGCTCTACGGACCGGAAGACACCTTTGCCGCCATGAAGCAGCCCAACTTCGACAATGAACGTATGTGGAGCCTGCTGCGCGGCGCTTACGATATTCACCAGCACACCGGGCCCTCGTCCACCACCCAGCGCCTTTACAGCCAGATAGAGTTTGCCATTCAAGCCTGTGAGGTGGGGCTGGCGGGCATTGTCTGCAAAGACCACACCCTGCCCACCACTCCCTCCGTACAGCTTACCCAGACCGTCGTCGATAAATGGGCTGAGGAACACGATAAGAAAAAGGTCGAGGTCTTTGGCGGCGTGGTGCTCAATTATGCCGTGGGCGGACTCAATCCTGACGCGGTCGTGGCCAGCTACCGGGCCGGCGGCAAATACATCTGGTTGCCCAACATGGACGCCGCCCATCATCGCAGCGTGACCCGTCACCCCAAAGGCGGCGGCATTTCCGTCATCGATGAGAAGGGAAACGTGGTACCGGCGATGAAAGAAATCCTGAAACTGATGGCGGGAACGGACATGGTGCTTGGCCTGTGCCATCAGAGCACGGCGGAACGCTTCGCCGTGGTCAGAGAGGCGATCAAGGCGGGTGTGGAGCGCATTGAGGTCAACCATCCCAATTACCCGCTGGCCATGATGACCCCGGAACAGGCCAAAGAACTGGCCGATATGGGCGCCTATATCGGCATTTATGCCATGCACCTGGCGCCACCGGCCTTTGTATGGGATGAGGCAATGGCCTTCTACAAAGCGGTCGGCCCGGAGAGAATCGTTTTCGGCTCTGACAGCGGTCACATTGAGATCGGTATCCCCTGGGAACAGATAAGGAAGCTGATTCTTGGCTTCCTGTTCCGCGGTGTGCCTGATGAACACGTTAAAATGATGTGCCAGACCAACGCGCACAATCTGCTGCACTGATATAATAAAAGTGGAGGTGGGGTACGATGGCAAGACAGAGCACGGTACTATTTCTGGAGAAACCGGAGTTAAGGCAGCCATATTTGGTCTGCGGCATCAATGGCTGGGTGGATGGTGGGGAAGCGGCCACGGGCACGACCCGGTACCTTATCAAGAAACTGAAGGCCAAAAAATTCGCGGAAATGCCCCTTGACCGTTACCACGTCTTTCAGGTGCCGGGGCAGCTTTCCCTCAGGCCCGAGATAAAGATTGAGAACGGGCTGCTGAAAAAACACGTGCTGCCAAGGAACGAGTTCTTTTACTGGGTCAACCCACATTCAGAACACGACCTTATCCTCTATCTGGGCACGGAGCCAAACACCAACTGGGAAGAATACGCCGGGAACATACTGAATCTCGCCGCGGACTTCGGGGTTGCCCGAATTTATGTGCTGGGCGGCGTTCTGGACAAGACGCCACATACCAGGGAAGCCGGCGTGTCCTGTGCCTGCAGCTCCAAAGAGCTACGGCAGGAGATGATGAAGTATGCCATGCCGTCGAGCAACTACGAGGGTCCGGGCAGCTTCAGCATCACCATGCTCCATCTCTCGCAGAAGAGGAAAATGCCAATGGTGAGCATTATCGCCCGGTCCACCTACTACCCCGAGTTCAACGTCGTCATACCGCGCAATCCCAAGGCAATAAAGGCGGTCGTGCTCAGGCTGGACAGCCTTCTCCATCTCAATCTGGACATCTCTGACCTTGACCAGGAGGCCGATGAACTGGAGGTGAAGCTCAACTTCATGGTGAGCCATAACCGGGAGTTCCAGACCTATATCGAGGAACTGGAGAAGGAATACACCAAGGTCAAATACGAGGCGCCGCTCGACATCACGGGGAATGAAGCCGTACAGCTGGCCGAGGACTTTCTGAAGGAGACCAGAGAGGAATAGTTATCTCCGCGGGTATTTAATAGCCCTCTTCGGCGGCGGAGACTATCGCTTTCAGGTTTTCAATTGAGGTCTGCAGCGCTATGGC
>SOKS01000042.1 GCA_004375725.1 Dehalococcoidia bacterium
TCCCCTATTCGCCCGTTACTTCATGGATAGCCGCGGAATATGTCTCATAGGTCCTCAAGTCAAAGAGCACAAAGACCACTTCTTTAATCGATGTAACCTTTTCGCGTAAAAATGTTATCGCTGTGCTGAGAGCAACTTTTGCAGCCTGCTCAACCGGGTATCCATAAGCACCGGTGCTGATAGAAGGGAAGGAGACGCTGGTTAAATTGTTCTCGGCGGCAAGTCCCAGGCTTTCCCGATAGGCACTCCTCAGAAGCTCGGCCTCGCCCTTGTCCCCGCCATGCCAGATCGGGCCAACGGTGTGGATAACGTGCTTTGCCGGCAGGTTGCCACCGGTGGTTATCACTGCCTTGCCCGCGGGGAGACGCCCCTGCCGCGCCACGATCTGTTTACATTCCTCCAGTATGGCAGGACCACCGGCGCGATGGATAGCCCCATCCACGCCACCTCCACCCATCAGGCCGGAATTGGCCGCATTGACGATAGCATCGGTTGCCTGCCGGGTAATATCACCCTGTATGATGGATAGCCTTGTCCCATTTACCTTTATCTGTACCGGGCTGTTCCCCATTTCCGGCACCTTCCGTCCGTTACTGCCCGCTTTCCAGATAATCGATTGCCCACTGGATGGCCTCTTCACCCTCCAGCTCCAGTTGAATATCCGGCTCGATTCCTTCACCCTCAATGCGTCGACCATCCGGCGTGAGCCAGCGTGCCGTGGTTATGTAAATTCCAGAACCGTCCTGAAGCTCGCGCGGAATATTAACGCTCCCCTTCCCAAACGTCTGGCTTCCGGCAATGGTGGCTCGTCCGTGATCCTGCAAGGCACCCGCCAGCACCTCGCTGCCGCTGGCGCTAAACTCGTTCACTAACACAACCATTGGCAGCTCGTTGACTACTGCTTTAGGTTTCACTTCAAGGACCGTTTGCTCGCCCTGGTTATCCACCACTTTCAGCACCACCCCCTCTTTCAGAAACTGTGAAGCGACCTGGATAACCGTCTCCAGTATTCCACCGGGGTTGCCGCGCAGGTCCAGAATGATGGCTCTCGCATCTGCTTGTTCAATCTCCTGCAATGTAGTCTCTAATTCAGCCGCGGTGCGCTTGGAGAAATGGGTAATCCTGAGGCGGGCAATGTCCTCCTTCATTTCCATCACTACGCTGACCAGTTCAATCGTGGCACGCGTGATAGAAATTTCTACCGGTTCGGCCTCATCTTTATGCTGAATGAGCAGCGTAACCGTTGTCCCTTTGGGGCCGCGGATTTTGAGCACCGCCTCGATCATACTCATTCCAGTCGTTGACTCGCCCCCTATCTCCAGAACAACATCTTCCGGCTTCAGGCCAGCCCTATCCGCCGGTGACTCGGGAATGGGTGAGATAATGGTCAGCTTCTCTTCCCTCATCCCCACCTGAGCCCCAATACCCTCAATCTCCCCTTCCAGGCCGCTCATACCGATTTCATACGTTTCCGCATCGATATAGGAGCTGTAAGGGTCATCCAGGGCTTCAATCATGCCTTCTATGGCGCCCTTGCTGAGTTCATGTGGTTCTAGCTGTTCCTGGCCTACATAGTCCCGGAAGATAATATCCCATGCCTCCTCCACCAGTTCCATCCCATCTCTACTTCCTGCGGGATCCCTTCCCAGGTTGTAGCCAGTGCCAAAAGCAAGTGCGATTATGGCAACGAAGGTTAATATTATGAGAATATACTTCATCGTGTTTGACATCGGCCTGCCTTTCCCCGGATGAGAGTAATCACATATTGAGCAACGGGAAAATACGAGTGGAATTTGATTACGGAGAAGATTTTTCTGCCCCCTTACCCTGCGTTTGCAAGGCTATCAGCCAGTTAATTCAAAGGCCAGGTAAACCTGTAAGCCGGGTTATGGGCTCAGACCTGCCTCTCTATTGCCCGTTTTCGACAATACTGAATACCGGTCTATATCATAATAACATAGTGCATGATCCATTTGAATCTTCGAGTATATTGCTATATTAAACTGTTACGTATAACCACCAACGCAGA
>SOKS01000115.1 GCA_004375725.1 Dehalococcoidia bacterium
ATAAGCTCAAGGTCTTTGGGTGGCGGGCTGATTGTAGAGCCAATTTTGGGCACCAGGCAGCGTCTGAAACCCAGCCTGGCGGCCTCGGCAACGCGGCGGTCAAGCTGGGAGGCGGAGCGCAGTTCCCCGCTCAGGCCGACCTCGCCAATGGCCACCATAGCGGGGTCGACAATGCTGTCGCGGAAACTGGAGGCAATGGCCAGTGCGAGGCCAAGGTCAGACGCCGGCTCGCTGATTTTAAGGCCGCCGGTAACATTAACGATAATATCCTGATTGCCAAGGCGCAGGCCGAGTCGCTGGGTAAGCACGGCGGTAACGAGCAGCAGGCGATTGAAATCAACGCCGTTGGCGGTACGCCGGGGATAGCCAAAGCTGGTATAGGTGGTCAGCGCCTGAATCTCAACCAGCATTGGGCGGCTGCCCTCGATGGTGGCAACGACAACCGAACCGATAGCCTCCACCGGACGCTGGGAAATAAAAGCCTTTGAGGGATTTTCCACCTCGACCAGCCCCTGCTCTTTCATTTCAAAGACACCAACTTCATTGGTGGAGCCAAACCGGTTTTTAACACTGCGCAGCAGGCGATACGCGCTGAAGGGTTCGCCTTCAAAATAGAGCACTACGTCCACGATGTGCTCCAGTATGCGTGGCCCGGCGATAGTGCCGTCTTTGGTGACATGCCCGGCGATGAACATCGGGACCCCATTGAGCTTGGCCCAGTGCATGAGTCGCTGGGTGCACTCCCGAACCTGGGTAACGCTGCCCGGCGTGTTGCCCAGCTCCGGTAGAAAGACGGTCTGTATGGAATCGATGACCACGAGGCTCGGTGCGAGCTGGTCAATCTGGTCAAGGATTACCCCGAGGTCCGTTTCGGCCAGGAGGAAGAGCCCGTCTCCCGTAATACTCAACCTTTCCGCCCTCAGCTTTATCTGGTGCTGTGTTTCCTCGCCGGAGACATAGGCCACTTTCCCTTTAACCTCCGCCATGGCGGCCGATGCCTGCAGGAGAAGCGTGGATTTGCCGATGCCGGGCTCGCCACTGATGAGCACCAGTGAACCGGGCACCAGCCCGCCGCCGAGCACACGATTAAACTCTGAAATAGGCAGCGGAATACGATTGGCGGACTCAAGGGAGACCTGGGACAGTTGCTGTGGAGGGCTGGTTTGAGAAGGAGAGCGTGGCGTACTCGAAGTGGCGGCAACGATTACCTCAACGAAGCTGTTCCATTCCTGGCAATCAGGACAGCGCCCCAGCCATTTCAGGCTCTCTTTGCCGCACTGCTGGCAGACGAAAACGGTGTGCCTATCCGATTTGCTCACAGAATGAATTTACTCGATTTTCGGTAATTAAGCAAGGGGTGAAAATATGCAGCTAGGAGCCGAAGATGCTGTAGAAAATGGGCGTTTCACCAACGAATCCGGTGATGTAAATGCCGGTGAGAATGGCGGTGGTGATGACGCCGGCCACGCACGGCCCCATGGCAAAGGGCAGAATCATGGCTTTAGGATTGACCGCCGCGGCGCATTTCTGGGCTACTTTGGCCGTTGTCGGCACGCAGGAAACGGCAGCGATGCCGATGAGCGGATTGAACGGCTCTTTGGATATTTTGCTGTATATCAGGCCGCCGGCGATACCGCCCAGACCGGAAAGCGTAAGCGCTATGATACCCAGGACGAGCAATATAAGAACTTTGGGGTTCAGGATGATATCAACGCCGAGGAGCGCGCCCAGCGTGAAGCCGAGGAAGAAAGTGGCGCCGTACAGAAGCGGACCGGAGAGGAATTCAATGAACCGTAGCACACCTGCCTCTTTGATGGCTAAGCCGACGAAGAAAGAAGCGAACAAAGGCGCTGCTACCGGGAATAGTAAGCAAAGGAAGCCGCAGGCAATCACGGCAAAGGCGAACTTGGCTCCGGGAGCAACCTGAGGTATGGTGCGCCAGTCCATCTCCACGGCCCTGAGTCTTCTCGGGATAATCTTAACCAGTAAGGGATAACCGGCGTAGCAGACGCCGAGATAAACATA
>SOKS01000090.1 GCA_004375725.1 Dehalococcoidia bacterium
CGCATCGCTTTTTGAATAAGCGAACCACCCGCGTCAAAGGCCTGCAGGTTCTGCTCTTTCACCCTGGCCGGCGATTTCCCGACCAGTACCTGCTTCACTTCCTGGCTATCGAAGAGCGGCGATACCTGACACAGCGCGCCTACCATGACCACGTTGGTCAACAGGCTGCCACCAATCTGCCGCGCGCATTCGGTGGCCTTGATGGCGTAGCCCTTCTTCCCCGACTTCTTCAGCGCTGCCTGGATTTCCTCGTCCGAGGGGTAGGTATCCATCTCCATATTACACAGCACCGTCGGCTCTTTGTAGTCGTTGAGCAGGTACATGCCGTCCCCGGCGAGCAGTTCGAAGTTACGCAGCATCTCGATAATTTCAAATCCCATAAGGACATCCACTTTCCCGGCCGGGATGAGCGGCGAATAAAGCTCGGCATCGGAAACCCTCAGATGCGATACCACGGAGCCGCCGCGCTGCGCGGCGCCGATTGTTTCCACGGCAAAGATTTTATAGCCTTTTTTAATCAGGTATTCCGCGAGGATGCTTGAGGCAAACAGGTTGCCCTGTCCGCCGACACCCGCAATCAGTACGTTTAACTCCATGTTATTGCTCCTATCTGGCAGACTTCCACGCACATGCCGCACTCAACACAGGTGCCATAGTCAATGGTCGCCTTGCCATCGCTGAAATGGATGGACGGGCAGCCAAAGTAGGTGACGCAAATCTTGCAGCCATTGCAGAGGTCTTCATCGAGAACGACCTTGCGCGGTGTGAAGCCGAGCTCGCCGGTCCGCCTCGACACCAGGTAGCACGGTTCGGTGGCCACGATAACGGAGACACCTTTCTCCTTCACCGCCTTTTCCAGCGCTTCCTTTACCTGCGGGATGTCATAAGGATTGACCACCCGGGCACTGGTGGCTCCGGCGGCGGTGGCAAGTCCAGCCACGTCAATGGCCATGGCCGGTTCACCGCGAACATCGATATCACTGCCCGGATGCGGCTGGAAGCCGGTCATGGCCGTGGTCCGGTTATCGCAGACGATGGCTACCAGGTCCACGCCGCTGTGGATGGCGTTCAGGAGACCGAGAACCCCGTTGTGGAAGAAGGTGGAATCGCCGATGATGGCAAATACCGGCTGTTCACAGCCGCTGTAAGCGATGCCTGAGGCCATGGGTATTGACGAGCCCATGCAATAGATGGTCGACTGCAGTTCCAGCGGCAAGAATGAGCCGGCGTCATAGCAGCCGATATCTCCGGTAACCACGCCCTTGTATTTGCGCGCGGTTAATTTCAGCGCGTGCAGCAGGCCACGGTACTGGCAGCCCACACACTGGGTGCGCGTTCGTATCGGGACCTTCATTTCCAGCGGCACCGTTGCCGGAATTTTCTTTTCCAGTTCCGGATAGAGCCCCGCCAGCGACTTCAATACTATGGTGGTTGATAGTTCGCCTTCCGGTGGCAGGAACCCGCTTCTCCCCACCACCTCCACCTGCACACCTTCATCATAAAACATCTGCTTCAACATACCCTCCACCACCGCCTCGCTGTCCTCATAGACGACCAGCCGGTCCATTTTTCGGGCGAACTGGAGCACCTTGTTCCTGGGCAGGGGCAGGGTGCCCAGCTTGAGAATCGGGAATTTTTTACCCAGTATCTTTTCCGCCTCTTTGACAAACGCATAGCCGATGCCGCAGGCGACCAGCCCTATCTTGCCTTCACCATCCTCGATATGATTGAAGGGGCTAGCCTCCATGACTTTGGCCAGCACGGGCTGTTTCTCATTGAGCCAGCGATGCCTGATCACAGGCCGAAGAACGCCGCCGGCCCGGGTCTCTTTGACCGCGCTCATAATGAATCGGGAGCGATCATCTTCAAAGCGTGGCGCCTTCCCTTTCTTTATACCCTCCATGCCGATAGTACTGCGCCCATGACAAACGCGCGTCACCGGCCGCACCACAAAGCATAGCTCCGTCTCCTCGGAGAGTTCAAAGGCCGCCTTCACCATGTCCTTGGCTTCCTGCGGGCACCAGGGGTCAAATACCGGCAGGTGGGCATTAAGGCGGGTGATTATGCGGCTGTCCTCTTCATTCTGCGATGAGAGGGCGCCGGGGTCATCCCCCGAAATCAGCACCAGCCCACCGCGTACCCCCGTGTAATTCAGGTGCATGAGAAAATCAAGGACCACATTGGTCCCGTTATGCTTCATTACCGCCAGTGAGCGGGTGTTACAGAGAGAAGCACCCATGCATATCTCCAGAGCCACCTTTTCATTGATGCACCACTCCGCACGGATATCAGGGTATTTGGAAACATATTCCAGCACCTCTGAGATCGGGGTTCCCGGGTAGCCCGCTACCACCTTCACTCCTGCCTCAATCGCTCCCCTCCCCATCGCCTCGTTACCCATCAGGTACTCTTGCTCCGTCATGAACGCCTCCACTGGTTTAATGGTCGTTTGCCGTTAAATGGCCTATTCGCTTCGGGGTATGACCACCGCCTCGCCTTCCAGCACCACGGTGTCGTCCTGATTGCGGCAGGTGGTCCTCAAGCGAACGCGGTTTCGCTCCGGTATCTTTTCAATCACCTCCACCTCAGCCTCAATTACATCCCCGAACTTTACCGGTGCTCTGAACTTCAAACTCTGGGATATATAAATATTGCCGGGGCCGGGTAATTTCATGCCGAGCACTGCTGAAATCAGGCTCGCAATGAGCATGCCGTGGGCGATTCGCTCACCGAAAATCGTCTGCTCGGCATAAAACTTGTCCATATGTATCGGGTTTATATCCCCGGTTAACTCGGCGAAGCGTATCACGTCCCGCTCAGCAATCTGCTGGCTGATGCTGGCCCGGTCACCGATATTCAGTTGGTCAATGGTTTTTCCATGTTCCATGTTGCCTTGATTAGCGAAACAGCGATGCTGAGATAATCATACGCTGGACTTCCGAAGTTCCTTCGTAAATCTCGGTCAGCTTGGCATCGCGGAAGTAGCGCTGCATCGGCGAGTCCATCATATAGCCATAGCCACCGAACACCTGAATCCCCAGCGTGGATGCCCGCATGGCCAGTTCCGTGGCATATAGTTTGGCCATAGCTGCCTGCGTCCGGAACGACTGTCCGTTATCCGCCAGCCAGGCTGTCTGATAGGTGAGCAATCGGGCTGCTTCCAGTTCGGTATAAATATCGGCCAGTCGCCAGCTAATCGCCTGGTAGGAAGCAATCGGCGCGCCGAACTGCTTGCGGTTCTTGGCATACTCAACGGTTCTCTCCAGAATGGCGCGGGTAATGCCGAGGGCCTGTGCCGCTATGCCTATCCGGCCATGGTCAATCAGTTCCAGAAAGATGCGCATGCCCCGCCCCTCATCACCAAGTCGGTTGGCTGCCGGCACGCGGCAGTCCTCGAGCACCTGGTCGGCATTGGTGGCGGCACGCATGCCCAGCTTATCGTACTTCTTGCCTTTGCTGTAGCCCGGCGAGTCTGCCTCCACGAGAAATGCCGTCATTCCCCGCTCCCCCAGCTCGGTTACATTGGCAAAGGCCAGCATCACATCACAGACATCGCCATTGGTGATGAATATCTTGGTGCCATTGAGTATATAGTCGTCACCGTCTCTGGCCGCGGTCGTCTGCATATTGCTGACATCGCTGCCGGCCTCTGATTCGGTGATGGCCATGGCACCGATTCTTTCCCCTTTCACCAGCGCGGGCAAGAACTTTTGCTTCTGCTCCTCGGTGCCGAAGCGGTAAATCGGTGCCGCGCACAGGCACAGGTGTGCGTCCAGAATATCGGCGGTGGCGGCACATGCCCGGGAGAGCTCTTCCACAGCAATGGCCACGGAAAGCTCATCACCACCGCTGCCGCCATACTCCGGAGGTATACCCAGGCCGAGCAACCCCATATCCGCCATCATCTTGAAGTTGTCTCGGGCAAACTCCTGCTTCCGGTCCAGCTCGTCGGCCACCGGTGCCAGTTTTTCATTGGCGAAGTCCCTGACGGTGGTCTGGAGCATCTTGTGTTCTTCGCTGAGAGAAAAGTCCACGGCTGCCTCCTTGCTAAACGCTGGAACGCTAGAACAATCGTAACCCCAACACCATTTATTGTCAAGGAATGAAAAGCCAGTCCGATATAAAAATGGTGACAAAATTGGCTCGCCTTGTATAGAACATTTGTGCTATTTTATTGATGCTAATTAAAATAACGAGGGAAATGATGAAACTCCTGAAATTGGCCGTGGCAAAACAGCGGTGGGACCTCGCTGCCCACACCATTGTCCTGGCAGCTGCCCGGACTTTAAGCAAAGGAGAAAGACCATATGCCAGCCAGAGCACGCCAGAAATCAAACGCAACAAAGGCAAAGACAAACGCGAAAAAGGGCGGCTTTTACCAAAAAGTGCTTGATGAAGCCGAGCGTCTCGACTTCGAATTTGTTTCCGGTGTCAATGGTATTGACGATGAGATTGCGCTGCTCCGGGTAAAAATAAAGTCCATCCTGGGCGATGACCCGAAAAATATCAAGCTCATCGTAGAAGCCACCAATGCTCTGGAGAGGCTTATCCGCACGAAATACAAAATCAGCAAAGAACAGAGGAAAGGATTGAAGGAGGCCATTGGCAATGTCCTCAAAGAAGTCGCCCTCCCCCTCGGCATCGGCATCGCCACCACCATCAGCAAATGAACCCGTGGTCAACGGACTGGCCGCACGCAAGCTGCGTCCCTACCAGCGAGAGATCGCTCTCGCCATACTGAACAGCGTCTTTGGCAGAAAGGGGCTGACTTTCTCCGTGGAGATCGCCCGGCAGGGAGGGAAAAATGAGCTTTCTGCCCAGCTTGAACTGCTCCTTTTGACGCTCTATATGGCGGAGCCGCAAAATCTGATAAAGTGCTCCCCTACCTTCAAACCGCAGACGATTATCTCCATGGCCCGCCTCAGGGACAGGCTGAATGAGGCCGGCTTCGATGGCATCTGGCGCGCCGAGCTGGGCTATATCATCAGTCTGGGCAATGCCCGGGCCATATTCCTCTCCGCCGATGAATCCGCCAACGTGGTGGGCAATACGGCCCACATCCTGCTGGAAGTAGACGAAGCGCAGGATGTCAGCAAGGAAAAATACAACAAAGAGTTCAAGCCCATGGGCGCCACCACCAACGTGACCACCGTGCACTATGGCACCACCTGGGATGACGCCACCCTGCTGGAGGAGGTGAAGCAGACCAACCTGGAGCTGGAAAGAAGGGACGGCGTCAGACGCCATTTCCGGTATGACTGGCAGGAAATTGCCCGTTACAATCCTGATTACCTCGCTTATGTTGAAGCAGAAAGGGAGCGCCTTGGTGAAAACCATCCGCTTTTTTTGACCCAGTACCGGCTCCAGCCCATCCGTGGCGGCGGTGGCTTCCTGAACATGCAACAGCGTGCCCAGATATGTGGCGAGCACCACCGGAAACACGTTTATGAGTCAGGTAAAACCTACGTTGCCGGCATAGACCTGTCCGGGGAAGCCGAAGAGGCCGAGGACGCTTATCTCAGGGCGATAAAGCCGCGGCAGGACTCCACGGTGGTCACCATCGGTGAGCTGGATTTCACCGCCGACAGTGAACTGGTGAAGCAGCCACGGGTAAAAATCGTGGAACATTACTGGTGGACGGGCAGAAAGCATACCGAGCTTTACTCCCAGATGGTTGATATTTTGAAGAACGTATGGCACTGCCGCCGGATTGCGGTTGATGCTACCGGAGTCGGTGAGCCGGTGAGCTCATTTCTGAGGCAGGCGCTGGGCTCACGGGTGGTTCCCTTTACCTTCACCCAGCGGTCGAAATCGGAGCTTGGCTTTAACCTGCTCGCCGCGGTTAACTCCGGACGGTTGAAGATGTACCGAAGTGACAGCTCCCCTGAGTACCAGGAATTCTGGCTCGAGATGGAAAGAGCCAGAAGCCAGTACCGTCCCAACCAGACGATGAACTTTTACGTTGACCCCTCCCAGGGCCACGACGACTTCCTGATGAGCCTGGCGTTAATGCTCGAAGCTGCCAGCCAGTTCACGCCAAGGGGGGCGAGGGGAAGTTAATCACTCTAATAAAACTAGAACCCCAACCACCTCAATAAAATTCCCCCTCCTGTTAAGGAGGGGGAATAACATGGGGGGGGGAGGTCAGGCCCCGGCTAGAATGTGTAGTAATAGGCGGTGCGGCGGCCCATCAAGTAACCAACGGCAAAGAGCACCAGTCCACCGAGCCCGAGCAGGGTGTATAGTGCCCATTTGGGAAAGGAGAAGGATTTGCTGACGTAGAATTCACCGGCCCCGGTCCATTCTCCCTCATTTTCGTCCGCATCGATGGCCCTGATCCGCCAGTAGTAAACGGTTTCCCGTTCAGCCAGCTCGAGAGACTCCGATTCCGACGTCGCATATTCTGATGCAACCAGTTCTGTCTTCTCAAGTACAATAGAGCCTTCGTCAAAGTCTTTATCGGTCGCCACCTGAAGAGCATAGCTCACCGGTGAAGCCTCCGCGGTAACACTTTCCCAGTCGAATATCACCGGCGTTTTTGCCTTCACGCCCATTTTCGGCAGGAGCGGTTCCGGTATAGGCGGCGGCACTGCCTCTAATGTAAATGTCCTCTCTTCAGTGTTGGTGCCATCACTGATGTTTATGGGATACTCTCCAGCTTTGCGTGATGGTACCTTCAGAATAGCGATAAATATGCCACTGGCATCAGCAGGAACTGTATCCAGAACCTCATCACCAAACTTGATGGTAACCGTCCCGGCAGCTTCGAACCCGGCGCCGGTGATGATAAGGTCGGAGCCGACTTTGCCGCTGGTAGCGCTGATGTTCAACGCCGTTGGCGATGGGGCTGGCCCTGGAGCCGGAGTTGGTTCTGGTGGCTGCGTTGACGCCGGCACCGTTATGGTGAATTTGGCAGTGTCCAGATTTCCATCATCGTCCTCTGCTTCCACGTCGTAAATACCCTTATCAAGCTCCGGCACGGTGAAAGTTTCATCAAAGCTACCGTCGGAACTGGCGGTGGCGGTGGCCACTGCGTCAGCATCGAAATACACGACCACATCACTCCTCCGGCCAAAGCCGGTGCCACTCGCCGAAATTTCAACCCCGGCCTCTCCTGAAGTCGGGTCGAGGATTACCTCCGGTTCAACGGTAAATTCAACCTCGGCCTCGCTGCTTCCAACCGTAACCAGAATGGTATGGGTACCAGCGGTGCTTTCCGGAATGAAAACTGTGCAGATAAATTCACCGCTGCTATCCGTCTC
>SOKS01000102.1 GCA_004375725.1 Dehalococcoidia bacterium
GGACACGGAGTCGGCACTGCGGGAAGCCAGCCGCAGGTTCCGCCGGCGGTTTTCACATATGGAAGAAGCCTGCCGCAAACGCGGCGTGAGCCTGGCTGATTTGTCCTTTGAGGAACAGAATGAGCTGTGGGAGGAAGCCAAGAGGAAGCTTGAAGATAATTGAAAATGGTCGGGGCGAGAGGATTTGAACCTCCGACCTCAGCGTCCCGAACGCTGCGCGCTAACCGGACTGCGCTACGCCCCGATAGCACTATTATAGACGGATTTTACCGGTTCTAGCAAGGAAGGTAGATGAAATACGTTATTTTAATTATGGACGGTGCCTCCGGTTACCCCATACCTGAGCGCGGGGGAAAGACGTCCCTTGAACTGGCCAGCACGCCCAATCTGGATGCGCTGGCAAAAGAAGGCGCCGTCGGGCTGGCCCGCACCGTGCCGCCGGGGATGGAGGCGAGCAGCGCCTGCGCCTGCATGTCGGTGCTGGGCTATGACCCGAAAGTATACTATAAAGGCCGGGCGGGCATCGAAGCGAGAAGTATGGGCATTCCCATCGGCGACGGGGAGGTCGTTTTCCGCTGCAATCTGGTGGCGGTGCGGGACGGGAAGATGTGGAGCTACAGTTCGGGCTACATCAGCACCGAAGAAGCCCATGCCCTGCTTGAGGCCCTGAATAAAACCCTTGGCGGCGATGAGGTGCAGTTCTACCCCGGCGTCAGCTACCGGCATATCTGCAAACTCAGGGGGCACGGGGCAACGCTCCGGGCCGAGTGCACACCGCCGCACGATATCCCGGAGAAAGAAATTGCCGAATACCTGCCCCGCGGGCAGGGGAGAGAGGTATTGCTCGACTTGATGGAACGTTCCAAACCGGTACTATCTGCTCACCCGGTAAATAGAGAGCGGATAGCACGGGAAGTCATACCGGCCACGATGATATGGCTTTTCTGGGGAAGCAGCCGGTTGCCGGATATGCCGTCGTTTGCCGGCAGGTATGGCCTTAAAGCGGCCATGACCTCGGGGGTTGACCTGCTCAATGGACTGGCGCAGCTTGCCGGGATGGAGGTGCTGGCGATACCCGGCGTGACCGGCAACCTGGACAACGATTACACGGCGCAGGCGAAAGGGGCCATGGCGGCGCTGTCGGAATTCGACCTGGTGGTGGTTCACATTGAGGCACCGGACGAAGCGGCGCATGACCGCGCTATCGATGCGAAGATTGAGGCTATTCAGAAAATTGACGGTGAGGTGGTAAGCCGGCTGCGCTCATTTCCGGGAGACATCCGCCTGCTCATTATGCCCGACCACCCCACCCCGATACCGGTGCAGACCCACACCGATGACCCGGTCCCCTTTCTCATCTGGGGAAAAGAGGTTAAGCCCAACGGCGCCGGGAGGTTTACCGAAGCTGAAGCGAAAAAGACTGGCCTTTTCCTCGATAAAGGTTATACAATTATGGATAGATTTGCTATGAAGGCGGGTAGCTAGATGGCATTGATAGTGCAAAAATACGGCGGGTCATCCGTAGCCGATGCCGAAAAGATTAAAAATGTGGCGGGGCGGATTGCCCGTGCCAGAGACGAAGGCAACGAGGTGGTGG
This sequence comes from Dehalococcoidia bacterium, assembly GCA_004375725.1. Classification (GTDB taxonomy): domain Bacteria; phylum Chloroflexota; class Dehalococcoidia; order Dehalococcoidales; family RBG-16-60-22; genus E44-bin89. Next base: position 1,598 of record SOKS01000102.1, read on the forward strand.
TGGTCGTCTCGGCGATGGGCGACACCACCGATGAGTTGATTGAGCTGGCCTATCAGATATCGGAGAATCCGGACAGTCGTGAGCTCGATGTTCTGCTTTCTACCGGGGAAGTTGTTTCCAGCACCTTGCTGGCCATGTCGCTGCACGTCATGGGCTACCCGGCCATCAGCCTCAGCGGCGCTCAGGCGGGAATCCGCACCGATTCTGCTTACAGCCGGGCGCGCATTCTTCAGGTTGAGCCGAAGCGGGTGGTCCGGGAACTGGAGAAGGGGAATATCGTCATTGTGGCCGGCTTTCAGGGCATGACCGAGGACATGGATGTCACCACGCTGGGACGGGGTGGCTCGGATACCACCGCCGTGGCTCTGGCGGCCACTCTGGGGGCGGAAGTGTGCCAGATCTACACCGATGTTGAAGGGGTATACAGCGCTGACCCACGCCTCGTCCCGGAAGCGGAGTGTCTTGCTGAGATACATTACGAGGAGATGCTGGAACTGGCAACCTATGGGGCGAAGGTGCTGCACCCGCGAGCAGTGGAACTCGGGGAGCTGTTCCACATTCCCATACTGGTCGCTTCCAGCTTTACCGATAATCCGGGGACTTTAATACACGGAGGGGTAGCAATGGAAGTTCGGAACAAGGTAAGAAGTATCGCGCATAACCTTAACAGAGGCAAGATAACCGTGGTCGGTGTTCCGGACCGCCCCGGCATTGCGGCCACCATCTTTGAACCTCTGGCCAAAGCGGGAGTCAGTGTTGATACTATCGTGCAGAACGCCAGCATGCAGGGCATTACTGACCTGACCTTTACCGTGTTCAAGAGTGACCTTGCCCGGGCGATGGAGGTGGTCAAGCCGATTGCCACACAGATTGGCGCCAGGGAGTGTGCCAGCGATGACAAGCTTGGGGAGGTGAGCATCATCGGTACCGGAATGCAGAATACCCCCGGCTTCGCCGCCCGTATGTTCAGCACCCTCAGCGAGAAGAATATCAATATCCAGCTGATTACGACCTCGGAAATACGGATAACGTGTATCATTAACGCTGACGAGGTAAAAGAAGCGGTGCGTGCCCTGCACCGGGCATTTGAGATTGAGGAAGAATAGGCGGTTGCCCCGCAGCTAAACCGCCACCACTTCCTTTACTTCCGGGATCTGCTCTTTCAGGATTTTCTCAATTCCCATCTTGAGCGTCATGGTGGACATCGGGCAACCAGCGCAGGCACCGGTCAATCTGACCTGCACGGTGCCATCATTGACTTCGACCAGTTCCACATCGCCGCCGTCCCTCTGTAGCTGGGGGCGAATCTTGTCCAGTATCTCGGTAACTTTATCCTGCATCACAAACTCCTGCTAAAAAATAACTACCTCTTTTATTTTATATATAGTAGAAGGCTTTCGTCAAACCAGCACAAAATACTCTTGTTAAGTGGTGATGTTTAATGTAGAATAAAATGTTTATAATTGGGGTTCTTGTTGGAGCAGGTTGATGACATACCAGGAAGAGAGACTGGCCAGCTTGAAACGGCAGCGCACCAGGCAGGCGATAGACCTGGCGATGCAGGGGCGCTGGCGGGAGACCCTTGCCGCGAACAAGGCAATTCTGGAGGACTTTCCCAGCGATGTTGATGCCCGCAATCGCCTGGGACGTGCTTATATGGAACTGGGCGAATACCGGCAGGCGAGGGAATCCTATAGCCGAACCGTTGAGCTTGACCCTTTCAATACCATTGCCAAAAAGAACCTGCAGCGTTTGAACTACCTCGGTGAGGCGAAGGTTACTGCCGAGAGCGCGGCACGAAAGGTTGAGCCGCATCGGTTCATTGAGGAGATCGGTAAAGCCGGGGTGGTTAACCTTTACCATCTGGCGCCAACGCAGGTACGCGCCCGCCTCATCGCCGGCGACGAGGTGTTTCTTAAAATAAGCGGTACCCATCTGGTGGTTGAGGATGAATTTGGACAGTACGTGGGGTACGTTGACCCAAAACACGGACGGCGCCTGGTCAAACTAATGAGCGGCGGTAACAAATATTCAGCCGCGGCGGTGAGCTCCACGGAAGAAGCGATGACCGTCATCATCCGCGAGATATACCAGGCCCCGGGCCAGATGGGGAAGCTGTCTTTTCCATCAAAGGGGGTGGAGGAACTCAAGCCTTATGTTGACGAAAGGGTCTTCAGGCTGGAGTCAGAAATTGAGGAAATATTGCCGGAGGAATCTGGCTACACTATCATCGGCGGCGATGAGATAGAAGTATTACCGGAGGAATCCACTGACATCGGCGACGAGTCTGTCAGTGATGAAGAATAGGGGGTATAGCGCATGACAATTGGAATGGTGAAGCCGGTATCAATAGAACGGGAGATGCAGAGCTCGTATCTCGATTACGCGATGAGCGTGATTGTGTCCCGTGCTCTGCCGGACGTTCGTGATGGGTTGAAACCGGTGCACCGGCGTATTCTCTACGCAATGAACGATATGGGCCTTATCTCTGATCGTCCGCACCGCAAGAGCGCCCGCATTGTCGGTGAGGTTCTGGGTAAATATCACCCACACGGAGACACCTCGGTATATGACGCTATGGTGCGTATGGCGCAGGATTTTTCCATGCGCTATCCCCTGGTAGACGGGCAGGGCAACTTCGGCAGCGTGGACAACGATCCCCCGGCGGCCATGCGGTACACCGAAGCCAGGCTGTCCCGTATTGCCAGGGAGATGCTGGTTGATATTGAGAAAGAGACGGTCGACTTCATGCCCAATTTTGATGATAGCCTTGAGGAGCCGAAGGTGCTGCCCACCCGCCTCCCCAATCTTCTCCTCAATGGCAGCTCCGGCATCGCCGTCGGCATGGCGACCAATATCCCGCCCCACAACCTCAATGAGGTCTGCGATGCGGTCTCATATCTCATCGATAGTCCCAGTGCGACCATCGAAGAGCTGGCCCACTTTGTCAAGGGGCCGGACTTCCCCACCGCAGGCATTATCAAGGGCGTTGACGGGATTAAAAGCGCTTACGCTACCGGACACGGCAAAATAGTGATTCAGGCCAGAGCCCGCATTGAAGATATTGCCCAGACCGGGCGCAGTCAAATCGTGGTCACCGAGCTCCCTTATCAGACGAACAAAGCTCACCTGATAGAGACTATTGCGGAGCTGGTCAAGGAAAAGAGGGTCACCGGCATCAGTGACCTGCGTGACGAATCCGATCGCCATGGTATGCGCATCGTCATTGAGCTGAAGAAAGAGGCCTTCCCGGAGCAGGTGCTCAATAACCTGTACAAACATACCGCTATGCAGTCGGCTTTCTTCGCCAACATGGTGGCGCTCGTGGACGGGCAGCCCAGAGTTATCAGCCTGAAGCAGGCGCTCCAGAGTTACATTGATTTCCGCCACGAGGTCATCACCCGCCGTTCCAAGTTTGACTTGAAAGCGGCCAGAGCCAGAGCCCATATTCTGGAAGGACTGAAAATTGCCCTTGACCAGATTGACGCGATTATCAGCACCATACGCAAATCGGAGACCGCAGAGGCGGCTCGGCAGGCTCTGATGAACAACTTTAGCCTGACTCAGATACAGGCCCAGGCCATTCTTGATCTGCAGTTGCGCCGTCTGGCCAACCTGGAACGGAAAAAGATACTCGATGAATACACCGAGGTACTGAAAACGATTTCCTATCTGGAAGACCTTCTCGCCAACCCGCGCCGCATGCTTATCCTTATCAAGGAGGATGTCAGTGACCTGAAGACGAAGTACGGTGACGAGCGGCGAACCGAAATCGTCGAATACGGTGAGGTGCAGTTCCGTGAAGAAGACCTTATCCCCCATCAGAGAATGGTGGTGACACTGAGCAACCGTGGCTATGTTAAGCGGGTTCCCGCCCACCTTTACACCCTGCAGCACCGCGGCGGCAAGGGGATTATTGGTGCCGTCAACAGGGAAGGTGACCCGGTGCGACTGCTTACCGTGGCCGATACCCACGATGTCATTTTCTTCTTCACCAACCGGGGTAAGGTCTATAGCCTGAAGTGTCATGAAATCCCGGTGGACAGCTCCCGTATCGCGCGGGGTATGGCCGTGGTCAACCTCTTCCCCATCGCCGAAGGAGAAAAGGTGACGGCAATAGTGGCCGTGACCGATTTTTCACCGAAGATGTACCTGCTCCTGGCTACGGTTAAGGGAGAAATAAAAAAGACGGCCGTGGATCGCTTCGCCGTGGTACGCAGCAGCGGGCTCATTGCCATGGACCTGGCCGAGGGTGATGAGCAGGTTGACGCCTGTCTGGCCATGGATGAAGACGACGTCATCCTCGTCACGCGGAAGGGGCAATCCATCAAGTTTCCCGTAGCGAGCCTGCGGGCAAGTTCCCGGGTCAGCGGAGGCGTGCGTGCCATGCGTCTTGCCGTCGGCGACCGCGTTGTCAGCCTGGACCGTGCCGATGCGGAAGCGAACCTGCTGGTCGTAACCAGCGGGGGCTTCGGCAAGCTGACGGCACTCAAGCAGTATCCGCGACAGCGCCGGGCGGGCAGCGGGGTCAGGACTTTTAAAGTTGCCGGGAAGACCGGTGATATCGCTGCTGCCAAAGTGGTTATCTTCCAGGACCAGGTGATGATTATATCGGCCAAGGGCATTGTCACCCGCACGCCGGTAAAGGAAAAAGACCCGCGGCAGGGAATTACCATTCAGGGCAGGAGTACCCAGGGAGTCAGGTTGATGAGACTGGAGGCTGGAGATGAAGTGGTGGCGGTGGCTGCCTTTGGCGGAGAAAAGGAAAAAGGCGACGAAAAAAAGAAAAAGGGGGGTAAGAAATGAGCGCACCCAGTATTTCTCTGGCGGGCAAAGCAGCGATTGTTACCGGGGGTTCCCGGGGCATAGGCAAGGGAATTGCCCTCATGTTTGCCGGGGCGGGAGCGGAGGTGGTGGTCTGCAGCCGGAACCTGGATGGCAAGCTGGAATCGGCGGCTGATGAGATTCGGAAGCTGGGGAAGCGTTCTCTGGCCGTCAAGGCCGATGTCACCCGGCAGGCAGATATCGATAACCTGGTTAAGCAGACCATGGATGAGTTTGGCGCTATTGACATTCTGGTAAATAATGCCGGGACCGTGGTCAGGGCGCCGGTGGTAGAGCATAGCGAGGAGGACTGGGACAAGGTAATTGACACCAACCTTAAAAGTTACTTTCTCTGCTCGCGAGCGGTGGGCAGGGTAATGATGGAGCAGAAGCGGGGCAACATAATTAATATAGCCTCACTGCGCGGCATTGAGGCCGCGCCGGGAAGGGTCAGTTACAGCGTTTCCAAAGCCGGCGTCATCATGCTCACCAGAGTGCTGGCTCTGGAATTCGTCAAATACAATGTACGGGTAAACGCCATCGCCCCGGGCTGGATTAAAACGGAGTTAACCGAACCGATGTGGGGAAACCCCAAAACCAACCAAGAGGTTACCGCCACCATACCCATGGACCGCTGGGCTTCGGTGGCTGAGATGGCCAGCGTAGCCCTCTTTCTGGCTTCAGACCTGTCCAGCTACGTGACCGGGCATACCCTGGCGGCCGATGGCGGCATGGCGGCTATCTAGTTTCTGGCCTTATGCTTTTGTTTGCAGTCAGGATGCCAGCGCTGCAGCCCGCATGAATTACAGT
>SOKS01000207.1 GCA_004375725.1 Dehalococcoidia bacterium
ATGCGGAACCGATAGCCGGGCAGGACGTACAGGCTCACCCAATCGGCAAACGGCTTCAGTCGTTCCGGCGGATAAAGCTGCGCCACCTGCTCCAGAATCCGCATCGTAGTCGTCCCGACGCAGATAATCTTTCTTCCCTGCCGCTTCGCCGCGGACAGCTCGCTGGCCACTTCCTCGCTGACCATGCCGTACTCGCGGTGAATATGATGTTTTGCCGGGTCCTCTTCCCTCACCGGGCTGAAGGTATCCAGGCCGATGTGCAGACAGACAAAAAGAAGTCGCACCCCTTTCTTTTCCAGCCTGTCGAGCAGCTCCGGCGTGAAGTGCAGGCCCGCTGTCGGTGCCGCCACGCTGCCGGCCACCCGTGCATAAACCGTCTGATAGCGGTCGGGGTGGGAGAGAGGGGTATTGATATACGGCGGCAGCGGCACTTTACCCAGTGAGGAAAGCAACGTTTCATCGGAGAATCTGATTACCTTGATGCCGCCCTCGCCCTGACCAATCACCTCGGCCATAATACGGGGAGAAGGGCTCCCCCCGGATACTTCCGTTATCGCTACCCGGCTACCGATGCGAAGGCGCTTGCCCCTTCTGACCAGTGCCTCCCAGATGCCTTCTTCCAGCCGACGCAGCAGCAATATCTCCACCTGGCCACCGCTAGCCTCTTTCTGCCCGTGGAGTCGGGCCGGTATAACCAGGCTCTCATTAAAAACGAGCACGTCGCCCGCCTGAAGGTAGTCGACGATATCATGAAAATGGCGATGCTCTATCGAGTCGCCAGCGCGGTTGACCACCATCAGGCGGGAGTTATCTCTGGGCTCAACCGGCGTCTGCGCAATCAGTGCCGGTGGGAGTGCATAGTCAAAATCGCTCGTTTTCATAGAGAGGAACCAAAAATGAAGACGTTCTGATTACATCGTAGCGCAGTTGTCGAAAAAATACGAGGTGGGAAATACGCTTTCAGGCAGAAGTAAAATAGTTTACACCACCGGCCTCGGCATCAGGCCCGACTTCTGCACTATCTCGGGAACGATATCTTCCCAATTCACCGCCATGATGTGAATACCGTGTACGCCGGGCATATCCTTCAATTGCTCAATGATTTCCAGGACAATTCGTACTCCCTCTTCTTTGGGATTATCCGCCTTCTCCATCCGGGTCACAATTTCATCGGGCACGGTCACGCCCGGAACATAGTCCCGCATGTAACGGGCCATACCGGCCGACCGAACAGGGATGACACCGGCCAGAATGTGCACCTTTTTATCCAGACCCCGCTCCGTCAGCATTTCCATCCACCTGGCGAACTTGGGCACATCGTAGACGGCCTGTGTCTGGATGAAATCAGCACCCGCCTTCACCTTTTTCGCCAGCCTGCTCACCCGGTATTCAAACGGGTCGGCAAAGGGGTTGGCCACGGCTCCGATGAACACGGGCACTTCCCCGGATACATCCTCTCCGGAAATGAATTTCTTCTCATCACGCAGCATCTTCAGCGTTTGAATCAGCTGAATGGAGTCGATATCAAAAACGCCTTTGGCCGTCGGGTGGTTGCCGAACTTCTGGTGATCGCCGGAAAGACAGAGGATGTTATTGATACCGAGGGCGACGGCGCCGAGCACATCGCCCTGCAGCGCCAGCCGGTTCCGGTCGCGAACGACCATCTGCATCACCGGCTCAATGCCCTGCTGCCGCAGAAGCAGGCAGCCAGCCAGGCTGGACATGCGCACGATGGCCGTCTGGTTATCGGTGACGTTCACCGCATCGCAGCAGCGGCGGAGCAGTTCACCTTTCTTTCGTATTACCTCGGCGCTGGTACCTTTAGGCGGTCCAGCTTCCGCGGTCACGGCAAATTTGCCGCTCGCCAGTATTCGTTCCAGTCTCGTTCCGGCTTTCATCTTTATCTCCTATGAGGTAGTGGTGCACTCCGCTTCCGCATCTATCTTCCGGGGTCCACCGGCAACACTCACACTCCAGTCTTTGAAGGGTTCGATTTTCTCCATTTCGTCAAGCCGCCCCATCTCCGACAGACGGTCGTAGATGAGCTGCCAGGCGCAGGGGACGTCTTCCGATACCTCACACTTGCCTCCCGACGAACCGCCGCAGGGCCCATTCAGCAGGCTCTTGGAGCAACGCACCAGCGGGCATATGGCGGCCGTCCTCCCCAGCACGCAACTGCCGCACTGCAGACATACCTCGCTGAAGTGTCCCGGGCTGTCCTCCATGCCAATAAACATAGTGTTCAACGCGGGATATACCGGTTTGCTGTCCTTTAAGTGCAGGGCTATGGTCTGCACGCCAACGGCACAGGTCATAGCCAGCACGCAATCGGCCTCTTTTATCCGCCCCGCCTCCTCCTCCAGCGCGTATTTGGTCAGCTCATCGCAGGCGGTGGGAATTATCATCCAGCCGGTGACCTTTTTACCACTGCCCTCGATTTTTTCCTTCATCTCCAGAATTTCAGACTTACCTCCGGTGTGGCACATGGTGGCGCAGGTGCCACAGCCGATGATATACACCTTGCGGCACTTATCCAGATAACCCGTAACTTCTTCTATCGGTTTACGGCTGGTAATCGTCTTCATCCTTGTCCCTCCTTACTTGGCGACCCGCTTCTCGTACTCGTCACGGAAGTACTGCAGGCTGTCCATCACCGCATTTGGCGCTGCCTGCCCGAGACCGCACAGCGAAGAAAGCATCATGGCACTGGACAGGGCCTCCAGATTCCGCAGTTCTCTCAGCGAGCCTTCACTCCTATGAAATTTAGCCAGCACCTCCACCATCACTTCGGTCCCCTGCCGGCAGGGTGTACACTTGCCGCAGGACTCCTCGACCAGAAACTCCATGGTCCGGTGAATAATATCGATTACGTCACGGCTCTGGTCGTAGACGGTGACGGCACCCGCCCCCAGCATAGCTTCAAAGGCGAGGGGGGTATCTAATTTGTCGCCGGGCAATATCCGGCCCGTGGCCCCGCCGATCTGAACCAGCTTGATGTTTTTCGCCATAGCCAGCTCTTCAACGAGTTCCCGCAGCGGGCTGCCCAATACCATTTCATACACGCCGGGTTTATCCACGTCGCCGCTGACGGAAAAGACTTTAGTGCCCTTGCTCCGCTCCGTTCCCATCTGGCTGAACCAGTCGGCACCATTCATGATAATTGGCGGGATGTTCATCAGCGTTTCCACATTGTTGATAATGGTCGGCTTTCCCCAGAGGCCGGAGGTGGTGGGGAAGGGAGGACGGTAGCGGGCTTCTCCCCTTTTCCCCTCGATGGAGTCCATCAGCGCCGATTCCTCGCCGCAGATGTAGGCGCCGGCACCCTCGCGGATTTCCAGGCTGAAACCATTTAAATACCCTTTTTGCTTCACCTGATTGAGGGCATTCTGCAGATGGTCGAGGAGATAGTGGTATTCGACACGGAGATATATATAGCCCTGCTTGGCTCCAATGGCGTGGCCGGCAATGAGTATCCCTTCAATAAGCGTGAAGGGGTCTTTCTCCAGGATGTAACGGTCCTTGAATGTGCCCACCTCGCCTTCATCGGCATTGCAGATAACGTATTTTGCGTCGCCGGACGCGGTGCGGGCGCCCTCCCACTTGATACCGCAGGGGAAGCCAGCCCCACCCCGACCCCTCAGCCCGGAATCCTTTATTTCTCCGGTTATCTGCTCCGGCGTCATTTCACGGCGGGCTTTGGCCAGAGCTTTGAAGCCACCGTTTTCCAGGTAGCTATCAATTCGCTTCGGGTCGATTACATCGCAGTTTTTCAGCACCACTCGCGGCTGCGGCACAAACTCGCCTCCATAATTATTCGTACGATTTCAAAATTTGCTTTATCTTCTGCGGGGTCAGGTCAACGTGAGCATCGTGATTTATCAGCATGGCCGGGGCATGGTCGCAGAGGCCAATACAGTTGATCAACTCGAATGAGAAACGTCCATCAGCCGTCGTCTCACCGGGAACAATCCCGAGTTCCTTCTCCACCGCCTTCATTATCACTTCCGCACTCTTGAGGTAGCAAGGCAGACTCTTACAGACCCGGATAACGTTCCTGCCCAGCGGTTTAAGGGAAAGAAATGAATAAAAGCTGGCGACGCCGTAGACCTCATGAACCGGGATGGCCAGCGATTCTGCCAGCTCGGCGATAGCCTCTTCGGGCACATGCCCATACCGGCGCTGCGTTTCTTTTAAACGCTCCACCAGGTCAGCCCGGTCTCTGGGCGGCGTTATGACTCCTTTTCCAGCCATATTACTATCTCCGATGGCTCAGCCTTTGATAAAAAGCGCTTTATTTGCCCTCTCTTCTCCCGCTTTCCTTACCTTTCTTATCGCTCCCGATGGGCATATCTCAACACAGGCATCACAGTCGTCGCAGGCCTGGCTGCCCAGGGGCTGGTCAAAGCCGTAAATTACCTTGCTGTCAAAACCGCGATACGCCGTGCCGAAAAGCGGCGTGCCACTTTCACCTTTGCAGGCTATGACGCACCGCCAGCACTGCACGCACTTGGACATATCACGGACCATCCTGGGGTGCTCATCCTCGACCGGATAGTAGTGCTTTCTGGCTCTGAAGCGGGGCAGGCCCACTTCCAGGTCGGCGGCAATACGTCGCAGTTCGCAGATATTGGCTTTATCACAGACCAGGCAGGCATCAGGGTGGCTGGCCAGCATCAGTTCGACCAGTACTCTACGCGTGGCAATCACTTTGGGCGAGTGGGTTTGTATCACCATACCTTCTGCAACCGGCGTATGGCAGGAGCCGACCAGCGTCCTGGAGCCTTCCACCTCAACGACGCACAGTCGGCAGGCCCCGATGGGCGACAGGTCCGGGATATAGCAGAGGGTCGGAATATCTATGCCGTTTTCTTTGGCCACCTCCAGGATGGTCATATCAGGACGGGCACTTACCTCTTTGCCATTTATGGTCAGCTTTATCTTCTTCTCCACGTTATCTAAATATTATAAATTAAAAATATTCAGTGCCAGCATTTAACAGTATGGGGTGCACCAAAACCGGCACCCCGTATTTCACAGTGATAACTATTATGCTACCACAGAGCTATTTCGTCAACAAGTCCCGGCCGAAAAACGTCGTTATTTTCGAGTGTTTGCCGTTGAATTTCCCCTATGTTAAACTCTTTAAAGATTCTCCATGAAGATTTTGGTAACCAATGACGACGGTGTTTCCGCTGACGGCCTGTGGATACTGGTTCGGGAGCTGGCCAACATCGCCGAGGTGGTGGTCGTCGCTCCGGATAGAGAACAGAGTGCCGCCGGTACGGCAGTAACGCTCTGGGAACCGCTGCGGATAAGAAAGGTACAGCCGGTGGTTCACGGCGTGGAAACGTACGCTGTGGAGGGTACACCGTCAGACAGCGTCCTTCTCGCGCTGGGCAGCCTTATCAAGGGCAAGGTTGACCTCGTCGTTTCGGGCATAAACTGGGGGCTGAACCTGGGGGATGATATCTACATCTCGGGAACGGTAAGCGCCGCTCTTCAGGGCTATCTGCATGGCTGTCCCGCCCTTGCCGTCTCCGCCGAACGAGATAGTGAGCCCGGTTTTCAGATAGCGGCCAGGCTGGTCACCATGCTGGCGGGACGGTTCAACGCCAGCCCACCAGCAGATAATTTATTTCTCAACATCAACGTGCCCAACGTGCCGCTGGCCAGAATCGGCCGTATTCAGGTCACCAGGCTGGCCAGTGAGAGCCATATCAACACCGTCACCGAGGGAAATGACGGCAAGCGAAATTACTACTGGCTGGTGCGGCAGAGGCAGGACGGCAGCCAGGGCAGAAAGACGGACGTCTGGGCAGTAGACCATGGCCACATTTCCATAACCCCCCTGTTTACCAGCCTGCCCACCAGGACACTGTCCGCGCTGCTGAACAATCTCTGTTCCGGCCTGCTCGAGGAGCTAACCGGGTCTGCCGTGTGAGAATATCATGTCGCATTATATTGGTGTCGATATCATCGAAATAGGCCGTATTAAAGAGGCGGTCAACAATTGGGGAGAGAAATTCTTAAGACGTGTCTACACCGAATCAGAACTGGCCATGTATCGCGACAAACCGTCGTCGCTGGCAGCGCGCTTTGCCGGCAAGGAAGCGGTCATGAAGCTTCTGGGCACAGGCAGAAACGGTGTTCACTGGCGGGAGATTGAGACCCTATCTCATTCCAGCGGTAAGCCGCGGGTAAACCTGTACGGAAGGGCACAGAGTAAGGCCGATGAGCTGGGCATTAAAGAGATTGCCGTCAGCCTTTCCCACTCCAAAGAATATGCCATCGCCTGTGTAAGTGCGTTCTCGGAAACAAATCAATCTACAAAGTCGGACCACTAATCAGGAATTTTTAAATTCGTGAGCGATTCAGAAAGAACGCCGGTCGTTAAAAAATCCAGAATCTTTTATGGCTACTGGATAATTGCCGTCTCGGTACTGTGTCTGGGCACCTTTTCCGGAAGCGGTGTTGGCTCTTTCAGTCTCTTTGTCAATTCCCTGCAATCCGAGTTCGGCTGGGGTAGAGGCGAGATTATGCTCGCCTTCACCATTTTTTTCCTGCTCACGGGCGTGGCGGCGCCACTGGTCGGCAGCATCGTTGACCGTTATGGAGTCAGGGGAGTAATATCCGCTGGAGCGCTGGTCACCGGTCTCGGCTTCGTTTCTCTTTACATGCTGCAGAGCCTCTGGCACCTCTATGTAGCTTACTTCTTCATCGGCGCCGGCATGTCAGCATTCGGCCACGTACCTGCGAGCGCCATGGTTGCCAACTGGTTTGTCAAGAAGCGCGGCACAGCTATCGGTATCATGTCTACCGGCATTGGCACGGGCATTTTCGTGGTGGCGCCACTGGTCGGCAGCTTCCTCATCCCGGCCTTTGGCTGGCGGGTAGCCTACCTTGCACTGGGGATAATGGCCTGGGGTCTAATCCCGCTGGCCATTTGGGTTGTCAGAACCAAGCCCGCCGAAATGGGCCTTTATCCAGACGGCGTCACCAGCCCTGAAGAAGTAGCCGAAATAGGAGCATCCAGCCAGACCACAAAAGGATTGAACCTCAGAGCAGCTCTGGGCACCATGGCATTCTGGCTGGTGTCAGTCACCTTTTTAATCAGCGCATTCAGCTCGCTGGGGTTTAACCAGAGCCTGGTACCATATTTACAGGATGCCGGCTTCTCGGTGGCACTGGCAGCCAGCGCCCTGACCAT
>SOKS01000121.1 GCA_004375725.1 Dehalococcoidia bacterium
AGGTTTATTGGAAACGAGGTCTCAGGTATCATGAAAGCAGTTGTTATCCGCAAAGATAAAAGAAGTATTGAAATCCAGGAAGTCCCAAAACCGACCGTGCAGCCGGGCACCCTCCTGCTCAAGACCTTATACTGCGCTATCTGTGGGTCGGACATAGAGTACCTGGATGGCGCCCTTCAAGACCTCGCCAGTTTTGAAGCACATGCCGGGGTTATACTGGGGCATGAATGGGTGGCCGAAATCGCGGCAGTAGGAGAAGGAGTCAGCGGGTGGTCGGCTGGCGACAGAGTGGCCTATTGCCCGACAAAACGGACCTGCGGAGTGTGCTATTTTTGTCGTCGTTTTATGTATCATCTGTGTATCGGCGGCTCCTCAAGAGGCTCTGTCTTTGGCGGCCAGAGCTATGGGCTGAGGGGTGGCGCCATGGCCGAGTATTTTATAAAAGCGGCGAGCCTGGTTCAGCCCGTTCCTGAAAACGTATCATCAGAGGAAGCCTGTCTGGCTGAGCCACTGGCAACGGGCATAGGCTCGGTCAATGCCGCTGGCCTGGGACTGGGGAAGTCAGCGGTCATTATTGGCGCCGGCAAAATTGGCCTGGGAGCTATGCTGTGTGCCAGAGCCAACGGAGTAGCTCCGATTATCGTTGTTGACGTGGTTAAATCACGCCTGGACAAAGCGCTGGAAATGGGCGCTGACATCGTGCTCAACGCTAAAGAAGTTGACATTACATCTGAGGTGTTAAAGCTTACCGACGCTGGCCCGGATGCCGTACTTATCTGCGTACGCGAGGGAACGGTCCTGAGTCAGGCGACCCAGATGGTCAGGCTGGGTGGCACCATAGCCTTGACGGGATTCGTAAACCCCATGCAGGTAGACCCCAGAATCTGGGTGGAAAAGCAGTTAACCATCAAGGGACACATCAGTGGCCCGGTAAAAACGGCTCTGAATCTTATGGAAAACAAGCTAGTAGATGTCCGGCCGCTGATTTCCGAGATTATGCCTTTAGAGGATGCCCAGCGAGGGTTCGATTCAATACGAAGCGGTGAAAATATCGCGGTGCTGCTGAAGCCATAAAAGCCGAGGGTAACTCGAAACCAACCCCCACGATAATAATAAAAGAAGAGGCACAGGAATAAACCCGTGCCTCATTGTAAAATCAGGAGAAAAAATCCTTACTGTTTAACAACCACGTCCAGGGTAAAAGTCCACTCTCCCTTCTCGCCACCTTCCCATGGCCGGCTGTATTCCAGGTATATGGTGCTTGAGCCTGGTTCAAGCGTCTGAAAGCGCCAAGATTCAAGACCTGGAGTTCCGGGTGGAGGTGGGGGTTCGCTTGCCGGGCCAACGAACTCGTGGACTTCCTGCTTCAATACCGCAGGGTCGCTTATCTGTGCCTCCTCAGTCCACTCGAAGCCGGTGGTCGGGTTGGAGCACAGGACAACCACCAGCACTTCACCAGCGTTGAGTTCTATTGCCTCACTGACGTGATTGTTGTTGTAAAATTCATCGCAGTATTTTTCTACCCACACCCAATGAGGGCTCACTTGTGGTTGTGCCGGTGCGGCGCAGGCAACCAGAGGCATTGAAATTGCCAGCACGGCCGACATCAAAAGTAATTTTATTTTCATTCATTTCCTCCCGGAATTTTACCTTTCCTTAATTAAATAACGCCGAAACTTAATTTTAGTTAGTCAAAATATGTATAATCTATTTTTCTTTTGGCGGTTGCATGAACTCGATTGAGATGCCGTCTGGCCCCCTGAGGAAGCAGACACCCCAGCCCGGGCCGGCCACGCTTGTACCACCCCAATACGGCGGATTGACGAACTTCACCCCTCTGGCGCCGAGGTCATCATACATTTTTTGAATATCCTCCACCACAAAGGCAATGTGGGGCACGCCGGGGTTGCAGGTTCGGAGGTCCAGCTTTGTTCCTCTCGGGTTTAGATATTCAATCACTTCCAGGTTATTACCATCTGGTAGTTTAAATAAGCAAAGACGCAGTGATACCTTCGGTATGCCCAGAATGGTCTCCGGGCGTTCCCCGCTGGTCTCACGCACTTCCGTTGCTTCCAGGCCCAGAAGGTCGTGGAAAAAGTGCCTGGCTTCATCCAGATTGCTGACTGTCAGACCAAAATGCTGCACGTACTTGACCATTTTTTCCTCCTATTTCTTTTTTCTAGCACGGGGTTTCGGCTCCTTCGGCGGCAGCGAGCGCTGCTCAAGTAATTCTAATCTGAATATTGTATAATAGGCAAGAATACAATGGGCAGCGTGATATCAGTGTGAAAGGAGCTGAATAAGGATGAAAACCTACCGCATACGGCCACTTCTCCTGACCAGGATGGAAATTGACATGGGAATCCTCCTTTACCGCTACCGCTACGGTGAAAAATTCATGTCTCCCGCTTACTGCTGGTACATCGAAGGTGGCGACAAGCATATTTTGGTCGATACCAGCACTGATGCCGAACTGGCAACCACCTATCGTGGTTTTCCCGCGGAAAAAGTCATGTCCTTTGAAGAGGCGCTGGCTGGCCTGGGATTGAAACCAGATGATATTGACCTGGTCATTCAGACCCACCTCCACTGGGACCATTGCGCCAATACTGCCAAGTGTACCAACGCCAGGGTACTGGTAAATGAGGTAGAGCTGCACGCCGCTTTTTCTCCCCACCCAATCACCGGCCTTAGCTACAAGAGAGACCTCCTCAACGACCTGAACTTCGTCCTGACTAGCGGACATTATGAAGTCGCCCCCGGGATTGAGATTATACCCGCTCCGGGACACTCGCCAGGAACGCAGGCGGTAGCCATCAACACCGACCAGGGCAAAGCCATTATCACCGGGTTCTGCTGCGTGAAGGAAAATTTCTACCCGCCGGAAGCACTGAAGAAGATGATGCCGGTGATAACGCCCGGTACACATACGGATATCATGGCCGCCTATGAAAATACCCTCCGCATCAAAGGGCTGGCTGATATACTGATCCCGATGCATGACCCGTCGTTTGCCAACGTTACCAGCATTCCCTGAGGCGCATCAGGATTCAAAATAACAAGCAAGGCGAGGGAAAATGGTAGAAGGGACTGTACACAGGCTGGAACCACGTATTTACTACTACACGTTTGGACCAAATGAGCCAGCTCTGAGCGTTAAGAGCGGTGATACCGTCGTGGCGCGGACGCGCGACGCCGGTGGCTTCAATGAAAAAATGGAGCCGATGCCAGAAGAGCTGAAACAGCACAGCGCCTCTACCCTTCTCAGTGAACGGAATCCGCAGGTCGGCCCCGTTTATATTGAGGAAGCAGAGCCCGGCGACATACTGGCGGTAACCATCCAGCGGATAAAGCTCAACCGCGATTACGCCTGGTCAAGGCATCGTTCCAATTTCGGCAGCCTCACCGGAGAAGCCCCGGGCAAGCAACTGTTTCTCAACGACCCGGTGCCGGAAGCCAAATTCGACTGGCAGCTTGACCTGGAGCAGAATACCGGCATTCTGGAACTGAAATCGAGCCGGCGCAAACGGATTGAAATACCGCTGCACCCGTTTCTCGGCTCCATCGGCGTTGCCCCTCGCTTCGGTCGCATCGAGACTTCGCTCGTGCCCGGTGAGTTCGGTGGCAATATGGACTGCATCGAGACCAGAGAGGATACCATATTGTACCTGCCGGTATGGGTGCGGGGCGCTTACTTCTCCTTTGGCGACGTCCATGCTGCCCAGGGTGACGGCGAGCTCTGCGGTGTGGCGCTGGAAACAACCGCCGAGGTTACGGTAAAGCTGGAGGTGCGGAAAGGAAAAAACATTGACTGGCCCCGACTTGAGGACGAGACGCATATTATGACCACAGGCAGTATCCAGCCGCTGATGGACTGCGTTCGCATTGCTACGGTGGAACTGGTGAAATGGCTGGTTGACGACTACGGATTCGAAAAGTGGGAAGCCTTTCAGGTTATATCCCAGGCAGCCACCATGCGCATCGGCAACGTCGTCGACCCGAACTACACCGTGGTCGTCAAATTCCCCAAGAAATACCTGCCCGACTAGATACCCGGGCCGGAGAAAGCCTCTATAAGAGTAACTTGACAAGACAACGGGCAAGGTAATAGGATGGGCTTGCCCACGAGAGACCTTTGAAGGAGGTAATGCTTCAGAAATGGTTATCAAGACAAAATACCCCCCGGAATTAATCAAGAAACTGGAGGATATGGCAAGGCAGCTCCGCATTGATGTCGTTGAGATGACCCATTGCCGGGGGCAGGGCCACCCGGGAGGCTCACTCTCTCCGGCAGAGATTATGTCCGTCCTCTTTTTCCATCACCTGCGGCTCGACCCCAAGAAACCACAGTGGGAAAACCGGGACCGCTTCATACTGAGCAAGGGGCATGCCTGTGCGATTCTGTATGCAGCACTGGCCCGCATCGGATTCATGCCATTTGAAGACCTGAAAACCTGGGGCTGCATTGGCAGCTATCTGCAGGGACACCCAGACCGAAGGAAAACCCCCGGCGTTGAAATGACCACCGGTTGTCTGGGACACGGTATCAATATCGGCGCCGGGCTTTGCCTGTCGGCACAGCTCAAAGGTCTTGACTATCGTACGTACGTCCTCCTTGGCGATGGTGAGCTCCAGACTGGCATCCTGTGGGAAGGAGCCATGCTCACGGCGAAATACAAACTATCCAGATTGATCGCCATCGTCGACTGTAACGGCGTCCAGCTGGATGGCACAACAGAAGAGATTATGTCGCTCGAACCACTGAAGAGCAAGTGGGAATCTTTCGGCTGGGCCGTTCTCGATATCAACGGCCACAGCGTGCCCGAATTACTGGAAGCACTGGACAAAGCTCGTGCCAGCAGCGGTAAACCCACCGTGATTATCGCCCATACGGTTAAGGGCAAGGGAGTATCTTTCATGGAAGGAAAAGCAGCCTGGCACGGCCGAGCCATCAATGATGAAGAGTACCAGCAAGCAATGGAGGAATTAAAAGAAAATGTTTGATCTGGATAATACACGGCAGATATTCGGAGAGACACTGGCCGAATATGGCGTTAAGAATAAAAAGATCGTTGTGCTGGCGGCTGATGTTTCCTCATCGGTCATGACCACCTTTTTCGCGAAAAAGAATCCGGAACGATTTTTCAACGTGGGCATTGCTGAAGCCGGAATGATAGATACCGCAGTTGGTTTCGCTCTTGGCGGTTTTATTCCATTCACCAATACCTTCGCCGCACTCTTCCTGCGGGCCACGGAGCAAATCAGAACATGCGTTGCCTACGCCAATACCAATGTCAAAATAGTCGGCAGCTTCGCCGGCCTTTCCGACGCCAAGGATGGCGCCACCCACCACTCCATCATGGATATCGCCATAATGCGGGCCATGCCGAATATGACCGTCATCGTGCCGTCGGATAGCATTGAGGTGAAGAAAATGATACCTCTGATCGCCGAGCACGAAGGTCCGGTCTACATACGCATCAGCCGCGCCGAGATGCCTATAATCTTTGATGAAAATCACAAGATGGAAATCGGCAAGGGTGTGGTGATGCGCGACGGAAACGACGTTACCATCATCGCCAACGGTCACCTGCTCAGCCGCTCACTTGAGGCCGCCGACCAGTTGAACTCCCGGGGAATAAAGGCAAGGGTGGTAAACCTGCACACGGTCAAGCCAGTGGATAAACCACTGCTGATGAAATGTGCCAGAGAAACAGGCGCCGTGGTCACCGCGGAAGAGCACTCCATCATCGGCGGACTGGGCAGTGCCGTGGCCGAGACTCTCGTAGGCGAAATTCCCGTGCCGATAAAGATGGTGGGGGTCGCCGATACGTTTACCGAATCCGCCAAAGATTTAGACCCTCTGCTCGATAAGTACGGCATGTCCGTAGAGGACATCGTCAGGGCGGCTCAGCAGGCGATGAAACAGAAATAAGGCGACTTTATTGCCCGCTCTGTCGCTGCTCGACATGAAACTCCAGTATCTGAAGCGTGTCGGGCTCGACCGCGTCCCAGCAGACCAGTCGGGCTTTTCCCCGTACCTCCGCCGCAATATCGGCATATGTTCGGTACTGACCGCGGCGCAGCGTATAATTATCGAAGAACCAGAGCCCAGCCCCAGGGACATTGAAAGCACAGACCGTGTGGCTTTTACGCACTGGCCTGAGCATAGCGGTAACCAGAACCGGGCGTGAATCCGGCTGCCATTGTTGCAATAGCGCTGCCGCCAGCACCGCGAAGCCATCGCAATCATCCTTCTTTTTTGCCCAGACCGTCTGCGGATAGCTGATGGCGTCAAAGAGATGGAGAGGTCCATCCATGGTCCAGGTCACCTGCTTCAACGAAGCTTCAATTTGCTCAAGAGAATCGGCCGCCGGTAAAGGCTGCTTCTCATATTTAGCCTCAAACCGCTTCCGTCGCCATCGCGACCAGCGATATCTGCCCTTACGCAGCCACAAGATGAGAAAACGGTCCATGAAAGTCAACAGTATGTAGGCCATAACGGTGAGCACGATAACCGCACCAGCCGCGATAATCGCCCAGATATAGCCGGGCATAGCGGGAGGCGGTGGTTCCGGTGCCGGGATGATAACCACCGAAGGTGGCGGCGTTTGAGGCGGAAGTTCTATCGCTGGGAACGGAATCGTCTGTGGCGGCGGCGGTGGCACGCTGATGACCGGAGGCGGGGGACGCTCGATAATCACGGCCGGGGTCACCTCCAGAGAGCCAACATGAAAGGTACGAGGTTCGGAGCCGATGCGGAAGAGAGGTTCAGTGAGCTGCACTTTCCAGTAGTAGGTCATCCCCGCGGAAAAATCTACCTGCGCCGCACCTGTAGCCTGCGGACCAACAAATAAAACCACCGGCGAGCTATCACTGGCTACCGTTATCTGCGCTATTGGTACTTTGAATTCCTCATCCAGGGCGATGGAAAGCTCGTATTCAGTGGCATCGAGCAATCGCTTCCAGCGGAAAGTAATATCCTGAGCAATTCCGGTTACCCGGTTAACCGGAACGACGTAGCCATCGTCCGGTGCCTGTAAGGCTAACTCCGTCATAATATCATCAATACGGTATAGTCGGTTGACGCCGTTGGTCTTTATCGCCCATAATTTCCCGCCCGAGCTCGATTTCAGCGCCCG
>SOKS01000012.1 GCA_004375725.1 Dehalococcoidia bacterium
GTACGCTAACTATGATCAGCGAAGTGTAGGCAAGTGGTAACCATCGCCCCTGGCCGGGGGCATAGAAAGAAGAAACGAAGACGTATAATTGAACTGCCGTCCAGGTATAAGTAATGAGAATAAGCTCGAGAAAAGGGCGGTTATATTGCGGGAAGAGATTGCTGCGTAAGAAGACACTGGTGAGGCTCCATATCATGGCAGCGATTAGGAATAAGACGAAAAGCCTATGATTCTTATGCCAGGGACGGCTGCCTACCGTGGTGATTAGCAGCGGTATATACGCAACTACGGCGATTAACGGGAACAGAGTGTAAACATTCATTACGAGGTAATTATTACCTCAATCACGAAGGCTGTCAAGCAAAACTAAAGTCTGTTGACTAAAGTGAGCGGGACTAAAGTACTAGCGGACCGCGGCTGTCTCACTCGTGGTCTCAGAGCTGACCCTGACCACCTCTGCCGGTTTCTCCGTCAGCAGGTCAAGCACTCGCTGGGACGGGTTTATGTGGGGCGGCTTGAGGTGTGCCAGGTCGGCTCCTTCAGCCCGCCGTTGCTCGGTGAAATGGGCGAAGGCTCCCTGCGGAAGCACGTTCACCTCAACCTTGAAGTCAATCATATCGGCAAAGTCATCGCGGTACAGCATTTTTGTGTCTTTATTATTGCTATCCGAGCTGAGAATCTGCTCTCGTACGGCGGCGGCGATTTCCGCCCCGCTGCCCTGATAGCCATTTTTCAACTCAATGTATAGACTGAGCACCGGCTGCCCTTCCTTCTTGAAGACGGCCCAGTCTTCATAGGCGATGCCGGTGTTCTCAATTGCCTGCCAGATTGTTTTTTCGGTCAGCCGGATAAAGACGAAATCAAGCAGGTCGTCGGCACGCCGCTCAAATGCCATCTGTGGGGTATCAATGCCCAGCCTATCATTATGCAGTGAGGTGATTCGGATCATATCCCCAGGACGGTACCTGGCCAGCGGCCCGCCGTGGAAGTTGCTGATGACGATTTCGTAATTCTCACCGGCCTCCACTTCGTCAAGTAGAACCGTCTTGGGCTGATATTCAGGGTCAAGACGCCACTTGAAGTGTTCCTTTTCCGGGATGAACTCGAGGAAGTTGAGGCTGGGAACGAAGGTCATGCTCTCAAAGTCCCAGGTCTGCGTGGCGATGATGCCACCTTCGGTACCGGTGTAGAGATCCAGCGGATATTTCCCCCACAGCGCCTTTATCTTATCGCGGTAGACGGCACTGTCAAGCCCGCTGCTCATAATGCCTTTCACCGACCATATGTCCTTGGGCAGCATCGGCCGCCGCGCCAGTTTGCTCTTGACTCTTCCCTTGGTCAGACGCAGCAATGCCCTGGGTCGGGCGAGCAGGGGGCGGATAGCCACTTTATCGGTTGACTGGCTGAACTTGTTGCCCACCACCACCAGAGCCATAGACAATCCAAAAAAGTAATCAAATCCCTCGGACAGGGCCTGCTTGAAACCGAGCTTTATTCTATCTTCAAAAGTAAGTTCCTCGGCTTCTTCCAGCGGAGGCAGGTACTGGATTGGTGTCTGCATGCTGAGCATGTCCGCCATGGTTCCGGACATGTAGGGTCGGGGAGCAACCGTATACACGATTTTGGGGCGGCCGTTGAGTGGGGAGGTATCCCCCCAGCCCTTGCAGCTGGAGAGCATTCCCACACCGTACATTATCGTGCTCAATTCCTCGGCGAATGCCTGCGTCATTGGAATCCACTTGCTCGGATAATCGCCGGAACGTCCTGAAGTGTGCACCCAGACGGCAGGGTCGGCGGGTAGTGGCGCCTCTCTTTTATCGCTGAGCTCGGGGCAGTAGTCTGCGTAGGTGGTCAGAGGCACCTGCTCGCGAAATTCCTCCACCGTTTCCGGTCTGGCTCCGCGCATGATCTTTCTGCCCAGTGTGCACCCGTTGAGCAGCTTTATCTGTTCCAGGAGCAGCCTCTTCTGTATGGCCATAAACTGCTCCAGAGAAAGCCTGAGGTAGCCACAACACATCTGCCACAGCTCTTCATCCCTTCCCTGCTGTAAAAGCTCGATCGCTTTTGGCATGAGTCAACTCCAAAGCTGGCTTCGCTATCAGGTTGACTATGCCACGTAAAAAGTGGGTTGGGAAGTGACTGTGTTCTAGAACATAGTTCTATTTTGCGGTGGAAGGAATGAGTGGGGGATGGTGATTTAGCTGGCAGAGGGGGGATGGTTAGGGGTTTTTATTCTTGTTGCCGGAGCTGCCCAGTTCCTGCAGTTTCTGGCTCAGTTCCTGGAAGGTTTTGTCCTGAGGCTGTCTGCCCAGTTCGAGCCCGTAGCTGAGGAAAAAGTCCAGGAAATTGCGCAGCAGTTCCTTCATGCCCGCAGCAAACTGGTGGAATTCCTCTTTATCAACATAATTATTGTGGCCGGTCGGCTCTTTCAACTGGCTGTTAATAAGGAGCTCCAAGAATTCCGAGTAGCCCATGTCGCCGCGGTTATCGTCGATCTTTCTGGCGATATCGGCATCAACGATTAGCATTCTTTTATCTGCCACGCTCATCTCCTTTTAGTTGTATTTAAAAAGAGACCTGAAGACCCGGCTGTCCTCAGGCCAATGTTAAACGTGCCGCACGAAGGTTAGAAACTGTAATCCTCATCCAGGCCGAGCATTACCTTTATATTGTCTATCAGCTGAAGCAGTTTCAGGCCGCTGTCCGATACCTGGTAGGTCACGGAGGGATTGCCCATCTTCATCTTGTCGATATAGCCGTTAGCCACAAGGTAGCCGAGATACTTCTGTATCTGACGGTAGCTCATATTGGCGCCGTACATGATTTCCGTCTTGCCCGCGCCATTCTCGCCTACTTTGAGCATATCGGCAATAATTTCTATATCGGAACGCCGCCGATTTACCCTCACCACTAGCCTCCGTTACTTTATTAGCAGGACTATTGTACTATTGAGTTCGCCATTTGTCAATAGTATGAGAAGAAAACAATGGCGATTATTGATATGAGGGCAGGCCTTAAAAGCGGAGCAACCCGAGATACCAGTTGAGGATATCGCTTCCCCAGAACAGGGTAATTATGGTTCCTATGGCTAGGAAAGTGCCCGCAGGTAAGTAGTCCAGCCTCTTCTTTTTTTTAGTCAGAATAAGAATAATGCCGACTACACCACCAATTAGAGCGCCCAAAGTAATAGCCACTATTATCATTTCTGACCCTGTTACCAGGCCCATCAGTATTACTAACTTAAAATCCCCTCCTCCAAATCCTTCAAGTTTGCGAAGCCAGAGGTATATGTAATAGACGATCAAAATTAACACCAGTCCCATAGCAGCACCCATGACTCCGTTAATAATTCCCTGCCAGGGCCAGGTAAGATTCAGGTCAATCAGCCCCGGCGGGGGTTGAAAGACGGAAATGACCAGTGCCACCGCCATCGCGGGGTAGGTGATTTTGTTCAGTATAAGCTGGTGTTCCAGGTCGATGATGCCGATGACCAGAAACAGACTGCCGTAGAAGGCGATGATGACAAACTGAACGCTCAATCCGAGATACCAGTAGCTCAGGGCAAAGAGCAAACCCGTGCCCAGTTCCACCCAGAAAGGTCTTGGGGGAATGGGTGCCCCGCAGTAGCGACAGCGACGGCGCAGCCATAAGTAGCTGAAAACGGGCACCAGGTCCACCGGTGACAGCCGGTGCTGGCAGGAGTCACAGTGTGAAGGTGGATGAAGAATCGACTTGCCGACAGGCAGGCGGTCGATGCATACGTTCAGGAAGCTGCCGAAGGCAGTGCCGAATACGGCAAAGACAATAATAAGCGCGATATCCATTTCGCCGTATTTTGAGCGTTTTTTCTCCGTTCGTCAAGGTCGGTATAAAAATTGTCCCCTCCCGGGAGAGTTAGGAGGGGACAAGGTGAGGAGGAGGTAAGCCGTTTGTAAGCGCGGCCTGACGTTAGCATCACTTTTTCAGTCTATCGGGCAGCTTTTACTTTTATTCTACCTCCGCTTTACCCATAAGCTTGGCCACTTCCTCCCGGTCGTTACAGCAGGCAAACAGGCTATCGCCGCTGATGCTGCCGCTCCGGTAGAGGTTTATCAGGGCGTGGTCGAGAAGCATCATGCCCGAGCGGGTCTGCGTTGCGATGGCATTGGGCAGCTGGTGGATTCTACCCTCGCGGATGATGTTCTTGACTGCCGGGCTGGCCAGCATGATCTCGACGGCGGCGGTTCTCCCCGAGCCGTCAACTCTGGGGATCAGAGTCTGGCACAGGATGCCGAGGAGCAGGGAAGCCAGCCGGGTCTGGGCCAGGTGCCGTTCATGGGCGGGGAAAAGGTCGATGATGCGCTCCACGGCCTGTGAGGCGCTGGTGGCGTGCCCGGTGGTCAGGACCAGGTGGCCGGTCTCGGCCACGGTAAGCACGGCGGCGGCTGTTTCCAGGTCTCTCATCTCGCCCACCAGGATGACATCCGGGTCCTGCCGCAGTATATGCTTCAGCGCATCAGCGAACGATAAGGTATCATTGCCGAGTTCGCGCTGGGTGATGGTGCACTTATTGTTGACATACAGGTATTCAATCGGGTCCTCGAGGGTAATCACGCGTTTGCTTTCTATTGAGTTCAGGTAGTTTATCATGGCGGCCAGGGTGGTGGACTTACCGCTGCCGCTGGGCCCGCTGACCACCACCAGTCCCCGGGGTTTCATGATAAGGTCCTGGCACGTCTCGGGCAACCCCAGTTCGTCCAGCGTGGGAATGGCCAGAGATATAAGCCTGATGGTAAGGATAAGGGTGCCGCGCTGTTTGGCCGCGTTGCAGCGCAGTCGGCCGACATCGGGCAGTGTGTAGCCGAAATCAAGCTCCAGGCGGTGGTGGAAATCAGCCCTTTCTTTTTCCGATGTAATCTGCTGGAAGGCCTGCGCGATGTCATCGGTGGTGAGAGTTGGCCGGTCAGCCTCTGGCTGCAGCAGGCCATTGATGCGGAAAATGGGAGGGTTATCCGCCAGCAGGTGCAAATCCGAGGCGCCCTTATCGGCGGCTAATCGAACCAGAGCCAAAATATCCATGCGCTTATCCTCCCACGCCGAGAATAACACTGAAATCTATGTTATCCTGAGCCGTTATCCTGAGATTGGTAATGGTGATGCTGGAGAACCGCTCGCTGGCCTCCAGCTCTCTCAGGTAGGACAGGAAGTCTGCTTCGCTTGGGGCCTGTCCTTTGATGGTCAGGGCATTGCTGGTATGGCTGATACTGGTCAGGCTCACCGTTTCCGGCAAGCTATTGACGGTTACTTCAAGATTGCCGTTTACTTTCTCGCTCCGCACTTCCAGATTGGACACGGCAGCGGCAAAGTTGCCACCGGAAGTCTCGGCATTGGTGACCTTCTGCTCGAGTTCAGCCATGGCATCGATATATTGCTGCCGCTGGGCCATTTTTTGCTGGAGCAGTTGATTGGTGGTATTCAACTGGTTCTGCGTTTCGGTAATATCGGTGGAAGTGCTTTGTGTCATTAATGCCAGGAATAGAAGCAGGCTGACGGCAATGACCGCGCCGGGCACCGCCAGGACTCTGGTCAGGGAGATTGGCTCAGGCTGGTAGACGGTGGGCAGGAGGTTAAGACTGTTTACCGAAAGCCCGGTTCCATTTGATGGTGACATTTTCTTGAGCACCAGGCCCATGTTCGCCATGTATCGGTTCGGGTCAAGTCCGTCAGGGCTCTCAAACGGTGACGGCAAAGGTAAAACCGGCCGGTTCAGTCCGTCCGAAAGCACCTGGCACTGTTCGGCTTCATTGGCCAGTTCACCGGAAGTCCAAACGGGCAATGTGGCCGCAAGGGGTGTTTCGGGATTGTTGGTATTGTAGAACTCAATAGTCCGGCTCACATCTTCTTTGATCAATGAAATCTTCTCCGGCCAGGCTGGTGCTTCATTGGGGAAAGGCACGGTGCGGACAGGTTGGGGAATGCCGCCGGCCATGACGACAATGTCAAATTCGGTGGGCTGGACATCCACCATGATGGCCATCGTGTCCTTTATCATTCTGGCCAGGAGCATCGGTTTCAGGTCCATCAGGTCCGGCTTGAGGCCGGCCAGACGCAGCGTGCTGAACAGGGCGTCGGCGGCAGTACGGGTAATCGCTACCAGAAAGACCTGTAGTTTCCCCTCCGGGGCGGGGATGGATTGCCACTGGAGGTACAGTTGCTCTGGAGAAACCGGCAGTATCCGCTTTGCCTCCCGCCTTATCGCCTCCTCCAGCATATCTTTGGGAAGCTGAGGCAGAAGAATCGGGCGGGTGAGACAGTGCAGTCCACTGACGCCAAGAATAATCTTCTTGGTGTTTATCTTGCGGACCTTGAAAAGTTGCTTTATTTTGGCGGCAACCTCTTCCTGTTTCAGGATGACCGCGTTTTTCACCATGCCCGGCTCAAGCGGTACGTCCGCCCATTTTTTAATCCGTTTCCCGTCCGTTACCAGGAGACGGAGGCTGGTGTCGTCAAGGTATAATGTGACCACTTTCTGTGCCATAACTTAACTTTCCTTACGGGTATAAATAACCATCTGGATATTGACGGATGGTTTTTGGTTGCTGGCAGGATCCGTAATATTCATATCCAGAGAACTGATGAAGCCGGTAGATAAGTCTCCGTTGAGCTGGGTAATAAAGGCAACCAGGTTGGACAAATCGCCCTCAACGCTGGCCGTAAGCGGTAGTGCCAGGCAGGGGACACCAGACAATTCCTCATTGGTCATGCCTGATGAGCTGACTTCGGTTATATTGACGCTGTTGGCCTCGGCCGTGCTGAATAATATATCGCTGATGATGATGCTGTTCATTGGCTGGGAGAGCGTTCCCCGGGCAGCTTCAGACTGCTTTATTATTTCATCCAGCTGCTGCTCGAGTTCACTCTGATTGTTCGCGAGCTGCTCGATCTGAATCGAACCCAGCCTTGAGTTGGCCAGGGTAAGCTCTTCTTTCAACTGTTTCTTCACGCCAGACTGCTGTGAGTAAACCGTCCACAGGCTCACCAGGGCGATGAGAAAGAAACCGATGGCGATAAAAAGCCAGCTTTTTTTACCTAATTTCACCCTTTACTCCT
>SOKS01000093.1 GCA_004375725.1 Dehalococcoidia bacterium
GTCAAGGATGGCAAAATCATACGTATCCGCCCGATGCACTACGATTGGAAGTATGATCCCAAAGATATGAACCCCTGGAAGATGGAGTCGAGGGGCAAGATTTTTGAGCCCAGCATGAAAACCCTGCTGCCTCCATACTCGATTGCCTATAAGAACCGTGTCTATTCGCCGGCACGCATCCTACACCCTATGATGCGTGTCGACTTCGATCCCAATGGCAACCGCAACCCGCAAAACCGCGGCATAAGCAAGTATAAGCGCATTTCCTGGGATCAGGCTCTTGACATCATTGCCAGCGAGATGAATCGCATCAAGAAGAAGTACGGGCCTACTGCACTTCTTTATGAGAGCGACCAGCACGGAGAGAACAAGGTTGTGCAGGCCTGCCATGGCGCCGGCCGCAGGCTGCTCCGCCTGTGGGGTGGTTTCACACAACAGAACCGCCAGCCAGACAGCTGGGAAGGCTGGTGGTGGGGGAGTAAGCACTTCTGGGGCTGCGAGCCGGTTGGCCAGGGAAAGCAAAGCAACCTGCTCTACGATATCTCCAAGAACGCTGAACTGCTCCTTTTCTGGGGCTGTGACCAGGAAACCACGCCTTGGGGCTGGCAGGGCCAATTGCCGAGTCGATTGAGCTACTGGTGGACGGAACTCGGCATCAAGCAGATTTATGTATGCCCCGATCTTAATTATGCTGCCGCCGTGCACGCCAACCGATGGATATCGATCCTGCCAAACACCGACGCGGCGATGTATCTGGCAATTACTTATCACTGGTTCAAGAACGGAACTTACGATAAAGAGTATCTCAAAACTCACGCCGTTGGCGTCGAGAAGTACGAGGCCTATGTCATGGGCGAAGAAGACGGAGTGCCCAAAACGCCTGAGTGGGCGGCGCCCATCACCGGCGTGCCATCTCGCGTAATCAAGGCGCTGGCCGAGGAGTGGGCGAGTAAACGCACCACCGTGGTAATCGGCAATGGTGGCCCTGGCATTCGTGGTCCCTATGCTACGGAGGCAGCCCGCCTGCAGAATATTTGTCTGGCCATGCAGGGACTTGGCAGGCCGGGTGTTAACCAGTCCAAGATGATAGAGTGGGGACTTTTTGACAAGCCGGATCAGTACGCACAACCCAGGTCCCTACGTGTACCCAACCTGCGCAAGGCCTACAGGGGCGGCCATCCGGATGAGACCAATCACCCCTCGTTTATTCCGAAGACCTATATACCGAAGGCTATTCTCGAAGGTCAATGCGATTGGTATGGCTGCGAATCGGAGACAGCCCCCCGCGAAAACCAGTTCGTGCACTACAAGTACCCGGCGGACGGTTGCTCTAAGATCCACATGGTCTGGACCGACTCACCGTCGTGGATCACAAGCTGGAACTGCGGCAACGACTACATCCGGGCCATGCGTCATCCCGATATCGAGTTCATGTTCGCCCAGCATATATGGCTGGAGAATGAGTGTTTGCTGGCCGATATCATCCTCCCGGTGAATACCAAGCTCGAAGAGGACGACATCGCCGTTGACATCTTCAGCGGGCAGTACAACCTGCTGTTTCCGGAACACAAGTGTATAGAGCCTCTCGGTGAGTCGTACAGTGACTACGAGATCGTATGTAAACTTGCTGAGCGCCTGGGGTTGTTGGAGGAGTACACCGAGGGCAAGTCTATCCCCGACTGGATCAAATACGGCTGGGAAATTTCCCGCTGTGCCGACCTCATTAGCTGGGAGGAGCTTAATGAGAAGGGATACTATGTAGTACCTACAGCCGATAATTGGGAGGATGTGCCCGCCGGCTTTTACGAATTCTATAAGGACCCGGAGAAACATCCGCTTTCGACACCGACCGGTAAGCTCGAATTCGAGGCTACCGGCCTTCTCAAGCACTTCCCTGACGATCTGGAGCGGCCACCGGTGCCAAAGTGGATTGCAAAAGGCATTAGCCACGAGGAGACTATCGGCACCGAACGCTCCAAGAAGTACCCACTGCTTGTGTGCTCCAACCACCCGCGCTGGGGCGTGCACTCAGAACATACGGATATGATTTGGCTACGTGAAATTGAGACCTGCAAGGTAAAGGGTCCCGACGGCTACCAGTATCAGCCGGGCTGGCTGCACCCCTCGGAGGCAGAGAAGCGGGGCATTAAGAATGGGGACGTCATCTCAATCTACAACGACCGGGGGACGGTGTTGGCGGGTGCATATATCACCGAGCGCATCATACCTGGCGTGGTGTATATCGATCACGGTGCGAAGTGGGACCCGATTGCCCTTGGGGAGATCGATCGTGGTGGTGCCATCAACACTATCGTGCCCCGCAACACCACTTCGAAGAATGCAGTTGGCCATGCAGTCAGCGGCTTCCTGGCACAAGTCGAGAAAACCGACATGGAAGCACTCAGGCGCAAGTATCCAGAAGCCTTTGAGCGTCCCTTTCACCCGCATGCGGGTCCCGGCTTAGAAGGCTGGATTGAAGGAGGCAAATAATGGGTAAAGCCCTGATTATCAACTACGGCATTTGCAATGGTTGTTACAACTGCGTGATTGCCTGCAAGGACGAGCATGTCGGTAACGACTGGACTCCCTATGCCAAGCCTCAGCCCGCGACCGGGCACTTCTGGATGAAAATCACTGACATGGTCAGGGGGACTGTTCCCAAGGTCAGGGTCACATATCTTCATGACATATGTCAGCACTGTGATGAAGCGCCTTGCATCCCCGCCTGTACAGCACATGCGCTATACAAGAGAGACGATGGCATAGTTATCATCGACCCCGAAAAATGCAGCGGCCACAGGAATTGCATCGGTGCATGTCCCTATGGAGTAATTTATTTCAACTGGGATCTTAATATAGCTCAGAAATGCACCATGTGTGCTCACCTCCTGGATGAAGGATGGAAAGAACCCAGATGTGTTGATGCATGTCCCACTGGAGCGCTCAAGTTCGGTGAGGAAAAGGATTTGCAGGACGAGATAAGCAAATCTGAGATATTACATCCCGAGTTCGGAATCAAGCCGCGGGTATATTACATAGGCTTGCCCAGGAGCTTCGTAGCTGGAGCCGTCTATTCCCCGGAAGAAGACAAATGTCTCCAGGACGCAACTGCCAGCCTCGTGGACTCCGACACTGGTGAGAAATTCACGGTCAAGACTGACAGCTACGGTGATTTCTGGTTTGAGAATATGAAGGTTGACCATACTTATTCCCTGAGGATAGCGAAGGATGAATACTATCCCCAGGAGATACACGATATAAGTACAGCAAAGGACATCAACGTAGGGGACATAAAGCTTCACAGAAAGGTCAAGGCCCGAAAATCTTGACCCGATGCGGTTTCTCTAAGTGAAGTTAAATATAGGCTTCAGAGATCAGCCTCTGTTTAAGTTTACAGCTCCCAGGTAATTGTCAGCTTTCAGGTCAACATCCATCGTCTTTTCTGCATATCCCGCATACTCAAGCTTCAGCGAATACCTTCCGGCACTCAGGCCGGTGAATTCAAAGACACCGTAGGCGTCGGTGAGTGCGGTTTTTTCTTCCCCTGACTGCTTGTTCACCAATGTTGCCTTAACCTTTTCGGCACACTCATCTACATCTCCGAATACCACACTGGCGGCTAAAAAGTTCTTAGTTACCCTTTCAAGACCTATATAGTACACTCTCGGTTTTGTATTATATTCCGGGTGGAAGACCTCAGCTTTGCCTGAACCTACCAGCTTAGATACCTCACTTTCCGGATCATCCAGATCGCTGAATATCATAGCTTTGCTGGGACATGCCTGCACACACCTGGGAATTTTCCCGTCCTCGAGCCTCTGAACGCAGAAGTTACATTTCTGAGGCAGCTGTTTCTCCTCGTTCCAGAATATTGTGCCGTACGGACAAGCATCCACTATTTGTCGTTGGCCTACAGCTTTCTCGGGGTTTATTATCACTATTCCATCAGGTCTTTTATATACCGCACCGTTCTTGGCAGCTTTTATGCAAGGCGCAGCGTCACACTGCATGCAAGGTATAGGCATGTAAGACACTCTTATATGTGGATAGGTCCCGCCTTCCTTCTTCTCAATCCTGATCCAGAATTGTCCATGCCTGGGCTGGGCCGCGGAATAGGGAGGATAATCGTTATCCCAGTACTCATCTTTGCAGGCTATGAAACAGCTGTAGCAAGCGTTGCACTTTGTTATATCTATTACCATACCCCATTTAGCCATATTCATTCCCTCCTCTTTTCAATTTCAACCAGACAGGAATTCGGAGCCATACCGCAGGCGTTCTTAGATATAAAACGATGAGGTGTCAGCAGGTTGATACAACCACCTCTATCTGGCGATTCGCCAGGCTCTCCGATTGGGTCATAAACAGCGGAGGACTCATACGAATGGACCATGCCGTATGGGACACGCTCTGTAACCTGCGCTGCACATATGACAACCGCTCTGTCGTTGTAGACGTTGACCAAATCACCATCTCTTACACCCCTTTTCTCGGCGTCTCTGGAGTTTATCCGAATCACCCAGTAATACCGTCCATCTTCCTTTTTAACCCTGTGTTCCGGTATTTCATTTATCCAGCTTTCCTTACCATCGTAATGGGTGTGAAAACTATACCTCGGGTGAGGAGTAATGAGCTGAAGGGGGTATTTGGAGTAGAGCTCTGTTGTGTGATGACCTTCCCAGGAAGGGATATACTTGGCTACGGGTGGTCTTTCCCAGTCATCGGGGTCGAACCGTTTGAGGCTTTCTGCTTCAAACTCTATTTTACCCGTCTGGGTAGCCAGGTTACCTTCGGCATCTGGTATGCCTGCTACCCCTCCACCCACAGGTCCCCAGTCTGGTGTATCGTTCTTCCGTCCCTCGGCAAACCACCTCAAACTCGGTGTGGACTTATAAGGTTTTGGCAGTGGGACAACGAAGTAGCCTTTCTTCTCAAATTCTTCCCACGAAATGTACTTTGGCAGGTCAGTTAATTGGAACAGCTTTTTTACCCAGTCCAGCTCTGTTAAGCCTCCTTCGGTGAACTTCTCGTAGAAGCCAAGCCTCTCAGCCACCGCAGCGAATATGTCGTAATCTGCCTTAGATTCTCCCAGTGGTTCAATACATTTCTTCTGTAGCACTATTGTCCTATGGTTGACTCCATAGTGGCTATGAGGAATGTAGCCCGAGCAGTTAGCCCACTCGCCGATGTCCCATCTCTCGAAGTTGGTGCAGGCTGGAAGTATCAAGTCAGCAAGTTGCGCTTCACCTTCCATCCAGATTGACTGGTTAACCACAAACTCAAGCTTGGGACTCCGGTACATCCTGACCCACCTGTTTGTGTTGTTCATGGTGCCAATATAGGCACCACCATACCGCCAGAACATCTTCACCTCAGAGTATCCATCTTCAGGATACTTGTATTTCTTGAACTGAGTTTCAGGCGAAGCGCCACAAAAGCCCTTCCCTCGCCACTCCTGAGGCGGATTCAAAATGCATTCAGGAAGTAGAATCCTGGGTATATGCTGTCCCCCAGGATCATTCACTTCAGACCTTATCGGATGTTTTGTTATTCCTCGTGAGACCATTTGGAAGTGGGCAGCAGTGTTTAGCGGGTCGCCGGATATGCCGCCTTCAGCATATCCCGGGAAGAAGAAGTCAAAATTCTGGGGGGCACCGTAGTTTGTTGTCCATATGTTGCTCCCCGGCTTGCCCATCCCCTGCATGGCTGCCAGCATAACCATATACCTTGCCCATTCTGTCCCGTAGGCCGTCCTGCAGGCTCCTCCTCCAAGTGCGCTCCCAGCGGCCAGCATAGTCTTACACCTGGCCCACTCTCTTGCCAGGGCCCTAATCTCTCGTGCTGGTACTCCTGTTTCTTTTTCAGCCCATTCAGTCGTCTTGGCAAGACCATCTTCTTCACCAAGTATATAGCCTTTCCACTTTTCAAATCCGTGCGTATGTTCCTTAATATATTCCTTATCGTATGTGCCTTCCGTAAGCCAGACATAGGCGATAGCTGCTGCCATCGCTGTGTCAGTTCCCGGCCTGGGAGCAAACCATTTGTCAGCAAAATTCACAGCGGTGGAATTATAATGCTGGTCTACAACAACCATTTTCACCCCCAGCTCCTTCAGCCAGGAACGCCACTGATTTGACTCCTGCCCTCCATAGATTCCGGAGGTGCTTTCAGGGTCAGAAGACCAGTAGATCACCATCTCGGCGTGTTTCAAGGCATCTTCCAGGAGATCGTATTGCGATGAAATGCCTAGTCTCCAGGCAAACCCCCAGGTATGCATTGCCCCCCAGTGCCAGCCCTCCCAGCTATCCGGATTGTGGTCGACGTAGGTAGCATTCAGGATTCCCATGAACCTTAAGAGGCTGCTGTGCCTGTAACCTACATTGCCCCAATTGTGATGTGAATTAGGCGTGGTAAGAACTGCGCCAGGCCCATAAGTCTTGTGGACACGCTCTATTTCTTTGGCCAGAATATCTAAGGCTTCGTCCCAGCTGATTCGCTTATAGCCTGACGTACCCCTGTTTTCAGCTTTTCTATCTCCTTGCGGATTGAAGTCAACTCTCTTGAGGGGATAAAGAAGCCTATCGGGGGAATATATCCTTGACCTCTCAGCCAAGGCATATTGTGCAACGTTCGACATTCTCGTAGGGGAAAATTTCCTTCCCCGTGCTTCTATAACCCAGGATTCAGTATCATCAGGACTGAGCTCCAAGGGTTCAATGCGTGTTATTTTCCCGTCTTGCACGTACACAAAAAGTGGTCCACCGGTAGTACAATTTGTAAAAACCTGTTCGTCTTTCGTAGAACGCGCCATATTCTTCCTCCTCTTTTTTCGTCTGACTTAGTCAATTATTTTAATATGATAGATTCAGAAGAGTCAACACCATATTGACTATAAATCTCTCTTTGATATACTTAATGCACAAGCTTACGAATTAGGAGGCAGGATATGCAAGTATTTAACAAACTACAAACACACTCACAGTCAGGAAACATTTTGGGTGTAGTCATTGGGATTCTGGTCTTTGGTTCGATCTGGGGGCTTGTGGAAG
>SOKS01000164.1 GCA_004375725.1 Dehalococcoidia bacterium
TCCTTCATCTGGCGGGCGGTCTGGACATGAATGACTTCAACGCCGGTGGGGTCGGGCAGGGAGGTGGGGGCGGAAACCAACGTTACTTCGGCGCCTCTATCCCGCGCTGCTTCCGCCACGGCAAAGCCCATCTTGCCCGAGGAGCGGTTGCCAAGGTGTCGCACCGGGTCAACTGGCTCCTGGGTGCCCCCGGCGGTGACCACGATGCGTCTGCGGGCCAGGTCTCCTTTTCTGCCCAGCACCTGCTTGATGGTGCCGATAATGCTCTCCACATCCGCCAGGCGACCTCGCCCCATTTTACCGGAAGCGAGGCGACCGTATCCGGGTTCCACGATAACAAACCCCCGGGCTTTCAGTTTATTAACGTTTTCCTGGGTAACCGGGTTCTCCCACATATTCACGTTCATCGCCGGGGCGATGATAACCGGCGCTTTCGTTGCCAGTACGATGCCGGTCAGCATGTTATCCGTCATGCCGGCAGCTATCTTGGCGATGGTATTGGCCGTGGCCGGGGCGATGACGACCGCATCCGCAGCTTCTGACAGTGAAATGTGCGTCTCGTCATACTCAATGGGTGCGGTGAACATATCGGTGATTACCGGTGTATGCGTCAGGGTGTGAAAGGTGAGGGGTGCCACGAGCTTGGTGGCGGCCTCGGTCATGACCACTTCGACCCTGGCACCAT
Source organism: Dehalococcoidia bacterium (assembly GCA_004375725.1). Lineage (GTDB taxonomy): Bacteria > Chloroflexota > Dehalococcoidia > Dehalococcoidales > RBG-16-60-22 > E44-bin89. The sequence goes on from SOKS01000164.1 coordinate 686, forward strand.
CCTGCGTCAGTTTGCTCGCCAGGTCGGCTGCCTTGTAGGCGGCAATGCCTCCGGTTACGCCCAGTACTACGGTTTTATCAGTTAACATAATGCCTCCTCGGCAGCAAGCCGGCAACGAAATCAGGGTTGATTCATGTTGTAAATCAATCGCAACCCGATGAGCGTGATATCAGGGTTCACGGTGTCAATAACGCTGGTCTCATTGGCGATGAGTCCGGCATAGCCTCCGGTGGCGACCACCCTCGTCTTTTCACCCAGCTCCTTTTGAATCCGGGACACGATTCCCTCCACCAGTCCGATGTAGCCGTATATTATGCCCGACTGTATTGCCGTGGTGGTACTGGTGCCAATGACGCGACTGGGGTGTGCCAGTTCCACCCTGGGCAGCATGGCGGCGCGTGTATACAGTGCCTCAGCCGCGATGCCTATCCCCGGCGCTATGGCGCCACCCAGATAGTCACCTTCCTTGGAGACGACGTCAAAGGTAGTCGCGGTACCAAAGTCGGTGATGATGACCGGCCCGCCGTAAAGTCGGTGAGCGGCGGCGGTATTGACAATGCGGTCGGCGCCAACTTCACGGGGATTGTCCATGCGGATACGCACGCCGGTTCTTGTGCCCGTACCAACCACAAGCGGTGTTACATTGAAGTACCGCCGGCACATATCCATAAAGGTGGATAACAGCGGTGGCACCACGCAGCACATGGCAATCTCGGAAATGTCGGCGAGCTTCAGGCTCCGGTGCTCAAGTAGCTTCATCAGCAGGGCAGCGTATTCATCAGCCACGCGGTGAAAGCGGGTGGCCAGATGCCAGGTAGCCTGAAGCTCTTCCCCCTCGAAGACCCCGAGTGTAATTTCCGTGTTGCCAATATCAATTGTGAGCAGCATCGTATGTATATTCTACAACAAAGTGGCTATCTGTTTTTAGTCATTTCCCTGAGCTGTTTAATTACCCCTGGCAGCACTGGCAGCAGGTCGGAAGCGAGCATGCCGGTATCTCCCAGCGTGTCCTTGACCACCTCACCGGCTTTGCCGTGCAGGTAAACACCGAGGGCCGCGGCATCAAAGAGCGAGAGGCCTTGTGCCAGAAGGCCGGCGATGGCGCCGGCGAGCACGTCACCGGTGCCTCCCGATGCCAGCCCCGGATTGGCGAAAGGACTGACCCGGCAATTACCGTCCGGTGAAGCAATAACCGTAAAAGCTCCCTTGAGGACAATCGTTTTTTGCCATTCTTGGGCGTATTTTCGGGCAATGCCAGCCCGGTCCGACTGTATTTCGGCGATGGTGAGCCCGCTCAGCCTCGCCATCTCACCCGGGTGTGGTGTCAATATGACATCACCGGCGAGCTTCTGCCACCAGTCGGGGATTCTGGCCAGCGTATTGAGTGCGTCGGCATCAAGGACAAGCTGGGGCAGGTTTTTCTGAAAAAGCAGGGAAGAAATGAGTTCGCTCACCGACTCGCTCTGCCCCAGGCCACAGCCCAGCAGCAGGGCATGGTATGATTTCAGATTCTGGCCGATTATTGTAACCGCTTCGCTGGAGATTATGCCCGAGTCAGCTTCGGGCAGGGGGAGGTAGGTTGTTTCCGTCAGTTTGGCGGCCAGGACTGGCTGCAGGCTCGATGCCGTGGCCAGAGTTACCAGGCCGGTGCCAACGCGCAGGGCACCGCTGCAGGCCAGGTAGGCCGCTCCGATGTAGTTGATGGAACCGGCAACGGCCAGCACTCGCCCGAAAGTTCCCTTGTTGGCATCGAGCGGGCGCTTGGGGAGCGCATCTCTTGCCCATTTCTCGGTTATTAATTCAATGGCAATATCGGCGGCGAGCTCAGCCGGAATGCCGATGTCCGCGATGCTTAATTCGCCCACTCTCTCTGCACCGGGGAAGCGGAAAAGGCCGAGCTTGGGAAGAGCCAGGGTAACGGTATAATCGGCCAGGGGGCAGACGGGGTCTACCTCTCCGGTATCGGCGTTGAGTCCGGAGGGCAGGTCAATGGCAAAAACTACCAGCCCCGCATTTTTCTTTTTCACCTGGGTTACCTTATCCAGAACCTGCGCTAATACTCCCTGAATGGGGCGGGCTTTCCCGGTGCCGAAAAGGGCATCAATGACGCAGTCTGCTGATGCCAGCAGTTCATTGAACCGGGTAAGTTCCTTGTCCTGAGCTACGTCGATGCAGGTAATTTTTCGCTGTTGCACCAGTTCGAGATTGTTGTCATCTTTCGGTCGAGGACTGCACAGATAGACACTGACCTCAGCCCCCCAGTCGTGCAGGTAGCGTGCGGCCACCAGTCCATCCCCGCCGTTGTTGCCCGGCCCCACCAGAATCAGGAATTGCTTTTGATTTATCGGGTCCAGAATTCGACTTATCTCTTCAGCAACGGCCCGGCCGGCATTCTCCATCAGCACGTGTCCGGGCGTGCCGCGGCGGATGCACTCCCGGTCTATCTGCCGCATCTGTTCGCTGGTAACGATTTTCATATTCAAAAGCTCAATACGTTTGCTTATGTGAAGTGTAGCAATATCGCGGGGCATGGTCAAGAGAGTGCAGTGAGAGAAGGCGTAAAGCACCTCCCCTGTATATCTCTGCTTTATTTCAGGCTACTGGCGTGAAGCTAGTTGTTTCTCGTATTCCTGCTTACCTGTCTGGTGATGTTTCACGTTTTCCTTCATCATGTCCCTGATGGGCAGGTTATAGGGGCAGCGTTCCTCGCACTCGCTACAGTCGGTGCACTCCAGTGCTTTTTCAAATGACTCGGCGAATTTGCCGGTGTAAAGGCGAACCAGCGGCAGGCGTTTGCGGAGATTGGGGAACGACATTATATCCGAGATGGGTATTTCCGCCGAGCAGGGCTGGCAGTAATCGCAGCGGCGGCAGAACCTGGTGCCGAGTTCCTGTATTATGCGCGCCATCTCCTGCTTCTCTCCGGCCGTCATCTCTTTTGGCCCCTCGAATAGCCGGGCGATCTCCTCTATCTCTGGTACCCTTTCAATGCCGGGGATAAGCACGATGTCCGGAAACTGGAGCAGGTATTTGATGGCAATGCTGGCATTATCAATCATTCCGCCGGCCAGCGGTTTCATGGCGATGAAGCCGACATCATGCTGTTTGGCGAGCGATAGCAGCTCCTCCTTGCCTTCGTAGGACATGAAGTTCAGGGGGAACATAATGGTCTCAAAGAGGTCGGTCTTAATAATATCCTTGGCGATATCGATCTGATGGGAGGTTATGCCGATGTGTTTCACTATACCTGCCCTTTTGGCATCTTCAACCACCGCCCTCGGCCCGCTCGGGTCGAGCATGGTTTCTAACGTCTTGGCATCGCTGACATTGTGGAGCTGGTACAGGTCTATATAGTCGGTACCGAGTCTCTCCAGGCTTAATTTAAGGTGTTTCTCCAGGTCTTCTCGGGTACGGGCCAGCGATTTTGTGGACAGAAAAATACCTTCCCGTTTTCCCTTGATTGCCTTGCCGATTCTCTCCTCGCTGGTGGTGTAACCATTGGCTGTATCCAGAAAATTGATGCCAAGTTCCAGGCACTTATTAACCACGGCGATGGCATCCTCTTCAGAGGCTCTCTGGATGGGGATGCCCCCGAACCCGAGTCTCGTCACCATCATCCCAGTTCTGCCCAGTCTTATTTTCTCTATATCTTTCTTTACCCTTTCCTGGTGGATCTAAGTCAAGAGCCTTTGGCTGCTGACTTGCTGATGATAGCAACCATCTCCCGGTAAAATTCATCAGGTTCTTTGCCTATGGAGAGTTTCTCCATAGGGCACATGTCCTCTCCATCGGCTCTCTGGATGGTGGGGGCAGTTCTGGTGAAGTGGTAGGCGATGCCGTATTTTTCCAGCGTCTTCACGGCAAGCTCACTGCCCAGCGGGCTGAATACTTCCCGGCCCCCCGCCTTGACCGCCAGCAGGGCAGCCGCATTGCCTATAATTTTATCGAAGATAACCACTCCTCTATGGTCTGGAGCAAAGCGGTCAATGTATTCCATCAGCGGCAGCAACCGGTCTTTTCGTGAGGAGAAGACAAGCTTGTCAACTTCATACACTCGTAAAGTATCATCGCTGGCAGTAAATTCACTGAAGATACGCTGGTACATGACCCTATTTATTGTAAACGGGTTACCCTGCCGATTGCAAATTGTGACGGCATCGTTTGTCGGCACTACCGACTGTCAATCAGCGACTGATGCGCAGGCCGCCACCTTTGAGCAGGTTTTCTACCTCTTTCAGCGTCGCCCAGTTGGCGTCGCCGGGGGTGGAATGTTTCAGCGCCGAGTAGGCGTTTCCGTATTTGACTCCTTTTGCCACGTCGCCGGTGAGATAGCCGTAGATAAATCCGGCAGTGTACGAATCGCCGGCCCCGATCCGGTCCACGATCTCAACGTCATACGTCCGGTCATCGTATATCTTGCCCGCCGAGTAAGCAATCGCCGTCCATCGATTTCTCAGCACGGAGACGTCTTCGCGCAGGGTGATGCATACCACCTCAAAGTTGAAATTTTCCGCTAATTTCTGGGCCACTTCACGGTAATCCTTGCCGGTGATGCCGAGCACTTTTCTGGTGTCTTCCTCCGTGGAAAAGAGGACATCAATATGCTCCATTAGCGGTTCCTGGCATTTCCGGGCTTCCTCTTCCGTCCAGAGTCGGCTACGGTAGTTGAGGTCGTAGCTCACCTTGCAGCCGACCTTCTTGGCAGTTTGCAGCGCCTCGGTGGTGACCTGGGCGGCGCCGGGGCTCAGTGCCGGGGTGATGCCGCTGGTATGGAACCATTTCGCACCTTTCAGGACTTCCTCCCAGTTTATCTCTCCGGGCTTGACCTGGCTGATTGCGGAGTTAGAGCGGTCGTAGAGGACGCTGCTTGGTCTGGGCGTGGCACCGAATTCGACGAAGTAAATCCCGATGCGGTCGTCCTTGGTCCAGGCAATGTGTGAGATGTCCACTCCCTGCTCACGGGCTTTATTGCGAATCATCCAGCCGAGGGCGTTGTCGGTCAGGCGTGAGACCCAGGCGGTGCTGATGCCCAGCCGGCTCAGGTCAACGGCCACATTCCATTCCGCACCGCCAATATTGACATCGAGCGAATTGGTCTGCTCCAGACGCCGGTGGTCCGGTGGGGAAAGCCGCACCATGGTTTCACCAAAAGTAACAACATCAGCCATTTATAAAATCTCCCTTTAATTTGAATTAATTTCCCCTTGCCTGCTTCACCGCCGCGCAAAATTTCTGCGCGGTCTCAGTGATAAAAGCCCAGTTTTTCTCGCTTACCGCCTTCCTGTCCACGAGCGATGTCCCGGCGGCTACGGCCACCGCGCCGGCCTTGATGAATTCCGGTGTGGTCTCCAGATTCACTCCGCCGGTGGGCACCAGCTTCACCTGAGGCAATGGGCCCAGGATATCCTTCAGGTATCCGGGACCTCCTACCGATGCCGGGAACACCTTGACGATGTCGGCGCCCGCCTCCCAGGCGGTCAGTACCTCGGTGGGGGTGAAGGTGCCGGGGATGACAATCTTGCTGTAGCGACGGCAGACCTTGATGACCTCAAGATTAAGAGTGGGGCTGACGATGAACTCGGCGCCAGCCAGAATACAGGCACGGGCCGTCTCCGGATCGAGCACGGTACCGGCGCCAACCAGCACCTGCTCCTTCACTGCGCTCCTGAACTCCTTGATGGCATCGATGGCGCCGGGGACGGTCATGGTCACCTCGATTGGTCTGACCCCGCCCTTGGCAACGGCCATGCATACGTTCACTGCTTCCTGAGCGCTGCTGACCCTGACAATCGCCACCACGCCACAGTCTATGATGGTCTGTAAATTTTCCTCTTTATCGCTCATGGGTAACCTCCATCATTGAGATTGTGGAAACCAAATCGCCAAACTATCTTGTACCATTAACGACTCCTTGTCAAACGTTCCAGTTTGCGGAGCATGGCCTGCCAGTGCGTGCCCCGCCAGTAGATTCTATGGCAAACGGGGCACTCCATATACTGTGTCTGTGTTTTGAAAACATAGGGCGGCACGCGCTCCTTAACCTCCTCTTTGCTCCTCTCCTCGAGGGGCTGATTGCACTCCAGACAGATGGTGAACGTTCTGGATTGAAAATCGAGATGCAAGGCCTCAATTACCTGGAGGATTTGCGACTCCGGTTCGTCGCTGTCAATCAGAATCGCTTTGAGTCGGCCGCTGGTGATGACGCCCCGTTTCATTATCTGGGTGTCCCGGGTCAGTATCACCCGGTTTTCCTTCAACGCCCTGTCTATCATATAGGCGTCATCATCACCCTCGAAGAACACGGCATCATAGCCCAGCATTCTCAGCCATTTGGCGAGCTTGCCCACATTGCTGTC
>SOKS01000160.1 GCA_004375725.1 Dehalococcoidia bacterium
GCCAGCGAATGGATTCGAACCATCGACCGGCGGTTTACGAAACCGCTGCTCTACCCCTGAGCTACGCTGGCCCAAGGCAAAGTATAACATATATACCATCGCGTATGAAGTCTGCTATTCGAGTTATGTTAAGGGGTTCAACAGGTTTGACACTGCGAAAGGGCAATGCTATGATTTTTGTTTGGTGGCTATTTTTAATTAGCTAAAGAGGTTTATCATGATCAACGAACTCGTCTATGAACTGGTCCAGATTCCAGGTCCGACTGGCTTTGAAGGTCGAGTTGCTAGTCGTCTAAAAGAGTTACTGGAGAGCCACGTTGATGAGCTCTACATTGACAAAATCGGCAATCTTATCGCCAGGAAAAAAGGAACCGAGGGTAAGCGCGCGCTGGCGCTGGTAGCCCACACCGACCAGGTCAGCATGGTGGTGCAGAAGGTAGATGAATTTGTCTGGTTTGACAGACTTGGCTGGATTGATTTCAACAATCTGCCCGGTACCCCGGTGCTCATCCTGGGAGCCGAACGGGATATCCCTGGCGTGGTCTGCGCCAGCAGCACCGTTGGCCGCCGTGAAATGAGCTCCCTGTGGATAGATGTTGGCGACCGGCAGGAATCCGTCTCCGTGGGTGACCCTATCGTTTACGACCATCCGCCACGCTGGCTTGATGACAACGAGACGATACTGGCAAGTCAATCCATTGATGACCGCGTGGGCTGTGCCGTCCTCGTTGAAGTAGCCCGAAGGCTGAAAAAGCCGCCGCGCCATGACATTTACTTCGTGGGCGCTGTTCAGGAGGAGATAGGCTGTTTCGGGGTCAGACATTTCCTGCGGCAGGTAACGCCCGACTGGTTCATTGCCCTGGACACCGGCTTTGCCCAGGATGCCGTGCCCGATATCCAGCGCACAGTGCCGATGCGCACCGGACTGGGAGTGCGCCGGCTCGCCTTTGCCCAGCCCACAGTCCCCTACCCGGCCACGGTCAATTTCGCCAGCCCCCGCGTGAACCAGCTATTGATAGACGCCGCCAAGAAATTGGATGTCCCTTTCCACGTCGATGTGAGCACCGGGATTTGGTCCGACCATAATATTGCGTACGAGGTAAATCCAGAGATTGAGTCCACGTTTATGTTTGTGGCGGCCAGAAGATACAGCCATTCTCCAATCGAAGTGGCCGATTTGAGTAACGCGGCACGTGCGGTGGATGTCCTCTACCAGGCAATAACTGATATGGACAGCTGGGACGAGTGACCGAGGGTGGCAAAGACAGGACTGGTTTGGAAAAGATACACTCTCTTTCGAGCATAAAAACTCTTTTCAGATGGAATTGTCTCGGAAATCAATGATGAATCAGTGGTGTGTCAAAATCGTCAGACAGGACACACGCGGTAAACATTCAGGAGGGAGATTTTAATGGTGCCGATAAATTCAAATGAAGCGGAAAAAGATGGGATTCTCACCGCCGCAAAGTTGATGGCGGTAAGTGTCCGTACCGCCCCCAAAACGAGGGGCCTTGACTCAATTAAAACGCTCATTCTGCATGAACAGAAGGAACTGGAGAAGCTGGCCGCAACCATGGAGGAAGTCTACGGTGAGGACCCGGAAAGGCTGGCCTTTTTTCACCGCAATGCCGATGATGTCAGGAAATCGGCCGTGGTGCTGCTCATCGGCGTCACCGGCGAGCCCAAGCGGATGGCGGACCCGCTAAACTGCGGTGCCTGCGGCATGGACTGCCCGGCCATGGTGAAGGCAAAGAAAAAAGACCGGGGCATGATGCGCGGCCCGATGTGCCACATGCAGAGCATCGACCTGGGCATCGCTCTTGGTTCAGCGGTTAAAACCGCCAGCGATTTGAATATTGATAACCGCATGATGTACTCCATCGGCGCCGCCGCCCGGCGAATCAAGCTCATGGACGCCGACCTTGTTATTGGTGTTCCGCTTTCGG
>SOKS01000202.1 GCA_004375725.1 Dehalococcoidia bacterium
GTCCAGCCTTCACGGTAGTGCGGCTTGATAAATCTGTTGGCATCGGGAACGTTTGTGACCTTCATGTTCTTCCAGTCGAATTCAAGTTTCTTGCCGGCACGGATAGCGACGTTGCCCATGAGCGTGAATTCGGTGAGGGGGCCGGCGTAGTCGAAGTGTGTGCTCGGTCGGCCTTTGCCTCGGCAGGCGTCGAGCCAGTTGCGGTGGTGTCCCTTGACGCGAGGCAGGGTTTTGCGAGGTCTCTGATAGGCCTGCATCTTGGTTTCGGGAATGATGCGGGGGGATCGCGACCAGCCACCGCCCAAGATAGCACCCTTTGTGCCGATGTAGAGGATGCCATTATCACCAAGGCTTCTGCTTGCTTCCAGCTCCATAGGTCGTGGTGGCATAAGTCCGCCTTCGTACCAGGTGATGCGTACCGGTCCCATACCGGCACGGGCCGGGAAATGGAAGTATATGAGTGAGGCAGCGGGACAGGTCTCATCAGTGGTGCCGGAGGAGCCGGCCTCGACGCTGAAGGTAGTGCTCTGGTCCAATTTGAGCGCCCAGAAGGCCGGGTCCAGATGGTGACAGGCAAAGTCGCCGATTGTGCCGGAGCCGAACTGCCACCAGGCACGCCAGCGGACAGGGGCGTAGTCGGGATGATAAGGGCGGGCAGACACGGGCTCGAGCCAGCGCTGCCAATCAAAGCCGGCAGGCACCGGAGGGGTTTCTTTGGGTCGGTCGGTGAGACTGGTCCAGCGGTTAGCGCCTGTGCTGGTCCAGGCGTGCACGTCGTGAACGTCACCGATGGCACCGTCCCAGATCCACTCGCAGGCAAGGCGGATGTCCTCGCTGGAGTGTCCGAAGTTGCCGAGCTGGGTAGCGACGCCGGCCTTGCGGGCGGCTTCGGTGACAACGCGGGTCTCATAAACGGTACGGCAGAGTGGCTTTTCACAGTAGAGGTGTTTACCCTTGGCGATGACGGCCAGGGAGATAACAGCATGAGAATGGTCCGGCGTGGCGAGCAGGACGGCGTCGATGTCTTCCTCATCAAGCATTTGATTGTAGTCGCGGTAGGTTGGGCAGGCTTGGCCGTACTGCTGTCGGACTAACTCAAGAGCAGGTTTCAGCCCGGCGGTGCCGCCGTAGTAGAACATGCTATAGTCGCTGAACTCGTTGATGTCACAGAGGGCGGCGATGTGGACGTCGGGCTCGTTGAATAGTTGCTTCATGTTGACGATGCCCTGCCCGCCCGTGCCGATGATGGCAACGTTGATTTTTTCACTGGGTGCGATGTTGCCGCTGCCCCCGAGCACCTGGCGAGGGACAATGGCCAAGGCCGTGCCCATAGCGGCGCCACCCAGGAAATCCCTCCGGGTAATCCTCTTCCGTATGGGAACGGATTTGGCTTTTTGATCTCCCATATCCTTTCTCCTTTTTGTGTTCATCTCAATCCCGCACAGCAAACCGCAGCCTGCGACACTTGTTCGTAGCTTTATCTGAACATTCCTTGCACCACACCGCCAATCTGTCTTTATGTCTGAGATGCTTGTAATATTGGCTCTCGGCCTTCCACTTTTTACATCTGCCGCATCGCTTCTGTCCCACACCTCCAACGACCCTATGGAGGTCCTTATAGTTATTGTATTTTTTCACAGCACCTCTGTTTTTCTCGTAACGTTCCCGGGCATATTCAGACTCACACTCCCTGCACCAAATCCTCAGTCCGTCGATGCGGGTGCGATTCTTACCAAACTCACTCTCGTCTTTCTGCTTTTTGCATTTGCTGCATTGTCTCATTTTTCCATCCATCGATTTAACTATCCCTAACAAATCTCGCCGAGGTCTTTAACCTCGGCCTTTTCCATAGCCCGTATTCTATAACATATTCAATTAAAAAACAAAGATTCGTCAAGAATTTTCTTAATTGAAATTAAAAAAGCTGTATAATCCAGC
>SOKS01000215.1 GCA_004375725.1 Dehalococcoidia bacterium
AATAACTGCAATCCGGCAGCGTTTATATTGGGTGATACAATTGGGCCAGCGCGTTCGCGCTGGCCTGTTGTATAATTACAGTTATGATTATACTTCTCTGGAATTAGAAGCAAAGGAGAGAAAGATGGTGAGCAAGCGGACTGAAGAGCTTCTGGCACTGGACCGGAAGTACCTGATACATGGCTTCGCCGTGGTTGGCAGCGAAGACGATTGGCCGATTATCGAGAGGGCGGAAGGGGTAAAATGCTGGGATACCGAGGGAAAAGCCTATTACGATGCCGCTTCGCAGCAGACGAGCAACACCCTGGGGCACGGGCAGAAAGAAATCATTGATGCTATCTGCGAGCAGGCGAGGAAGCTGCAGTTTGCCCACCTCCTGGCCAGGCAGTCGAACGTGCCCATTATCGAATATGCCGCGGAGCTGGCTAAAGTCGTCCCCAAAGGGATGGCCCATTTCTTCTTCACCAATGGCGGCACGGAAGCGGTGGAAACGGCCTTCAAAATGGTGCGCCTTTACTGGCATGTTCATGGAAGGCCGAAATATAAAATCATCAGCCTGCAGGACGGTTTTCATGGGGCCGGCATGGGCTCAGCAGCCGCGACCCGGGCTGGCAGCGGCGCGTTCTGGACTGGATATGCACCGCTCGCCGCTGGCTTCATCCAGGCCCCCACCTTCTATTGCAACCGGTGTGCCTTTGATTTGAAATACCCGTCCTGCGATGTCCTCTGCGCCCGCTACGTGGCAAAAATCATCCAGGCGGAAGGTGCCGATAGCATCGCGGCCTATATTGCCGAGCCGGTGATGGGGGCGGCGGGCAACGTGGCTCCGCCACCCGAGTATTTCTCCATCGTGCGGCAGATATGCAACGACCATGACGTGTTCATGATCTGCGACGAGATTCAAACCGCTTTCGGCAGGACGGGAAAGTTGTGGGGACAGGAACACTGGTCGGTCATCTGGGATATAATGACCGTGGCCAAGGCGATTGACGGCTGCTACCTGCCCTTCGGCGCCACGCTGATCAACGACAAGGTCTTTGAAGGGCTGAAGGGCACCATGCTCTGGCATGGCTTTACCCAGCACGGCAACCCGATATGTGCCGCGGCGGCCAGTGCCGCGCTCAAAATCATTTTCAAGGATAAAATGGTAGAAAATGCGGAAAAGGTCGGGAACTATGTTCTGGAGCGCCTGAACCGCGAGTTCAAAGACCTGCCCAGCGTCACTGATTGCAGTGGCCTGGGATTGATGCTTGGGATAGAGGTAGTAAGGGACAAAGAAACCGGGACGCCGTTTGATGCGGAAACTATGAAGAAATGGGTGTGGAAGGTGCTGGATAGGGGTCTATACGTGCGCATGGCGCTGGCCAGAGATTATTCCAGAGTGCGCTTTAATCCGCCGATAATCACCACGGAAAAGGAAGCGGACGAAATGCTTGATATACTCTATACCTCGATTAAGGAACTGAAATAGTCGAAGGAGGCGTGCTCTAGGCAGTACTCCGGTCGATCCATTCCAGGTAGTCCTGATTGCCGCCGATAATGGGCAGGGCGATGACTTCTGGAACATCGTAGCTGTGTATCTTTCTGACTAAAGCAACGACTTCGGGCAGCAGTGATGCCCTGGTCTTGGCAATGAGCAGGTTCTCCCGCGCTGAATCGACCTTGCCCTCCCACCAGAAATAAGAGTCGATTCCCCGCAGGATATTGACGCAGGCCACCTTCTTTTTCTCCAGAAGCACCCGGGCAATGTGGTCTGCCTCTTCGATGCTATCACTGGTAATCAGGATAACGATGTATCTGGCCGTTTCCATTTACCTGCCTCAGACGATGGCCAGCATTTTGTCCACCGTCGCCCTGGCTTTGAGTCGTATGGCCTCTGATACTTTCACCACCAGTCGCATTTCCTCGAGCGACCAGAGGACTTTCTCCAGCGTAATCAATTTCATATTGGGGCAGACGGCCTGTTCCGACACTGGAATGAATTTCTTGCCCGGGTTTTCCTTTTTGAGACGGTGGATGATGCCGATTTCCGTGCCGACAATCATTTCCTGAACGTCATTCCGGTGGGCGTACCGTATCATGCCTCCGGTGCTCATGACCTCATCCGCCAGGGCAGTTACATCGGGACGACATTCGGGGTGAACGACCACCTTCGCTTGGGGGTTTTCCCGTTTGAGCTGCATAATATCCTGAGGCTGAATACGGACGTGCGTCGGGCAGTAGCCTGGCCAGAGGTGAAACTTCTTGTTTACCTTGGTTGACACGTAGTGCCCCAGATACTGGTCGGGCACGAACAGCACCTCGTCATTATCAATGCTCTCCACCACCTTGACCGCATTGGCCGAGGTGCAGCAGATATCGGACTCAGCCTTTACTGCGGCTGTCGAGTTGATGTAGCAGACCACGGTGGCATTCGGCAGCTCTTTTTTCCTTTGCCGCAGCTGTTCTGCGGTAATCATATTGGCCATCGGGCAGCCGGCATGCCTGTCCGGCAGAAGAATGGTCATCCTGGGGCAGGTGATGGCCGCCGTCTCCGCCATGAAGTGGACACCGCAGAACACAATGATGTCAGCCTCTGTTTTGGCCGCATTCTGGCTCAGGCCCAGGGAATCGCCCACGAAGTCAGCGATATCCTGAATTTCACCAAGCTGGTAGTTATGGACCAGGATGACGGCGTTTCTTTCCTTCTTCAGCTTTAAAATCTTTTCCACCAATAGTGCATTGGTATCAATCACTGTCCTTCTCCAATCGATACTTTGTCCCCTGGCCTGATTCTGCCCCCCTTTAAAACGCGGGCAAAAACACCTTCCGTGGGCATGATGCACTGGCCAACCTGGCGGCGGATGGCGCAGGCGGTGTGGCACTCTTTGCCTATCTGGCTAATTTCAAGCAGAACGTCTTCGCCGATTGATAGCCCTGTGCCTACCGGTAGCTTGCAAATGTCCATGCCTTCTATGGTAATATTTTCGGCGAAGTCCCCGGGATGTAGCTCCAAACCCAGACCGCGCATCTTGTCGATGCTTTCCAGGGCGAGCAGGCTCACCTGACGGTTGGGCACGACGCCAGCGTGGGCATCGCCGACCAGCCCGTGCCCTTCTTTAAATTGCCCTTCGTCAATGGGCTGTTTCCGCGTTCCTTTCTTCTGGCTGGTGCAGACAGCGACAACTTTAGCCATTACGGGCAAGCTCCTTAATCTGTTCGGGTGCTGGGGATTTACCTGATGATGCTATTGTACCACCACCCAGGACTTTATCGCCATCATAAAAGACGACGGCCTGCCCCGGCGTGATGGCCAGCTGTGGTTTTTTGAATTTTACATAAACGATGTCTTTATCAACCGGAGTTATGGTGGCAGCCGCTTCCGGGTGGCGGTATCTTATCCTGGCTTTAACAGCGATGGCTCCGGTCAGCTGTTCGATGGCGATCCAGTTCATCTGAGTGGCCACCAGCTCATCGCCGAATACTCTTTCCCTGCCGCCGACGATGACCGCGTTACCTTCCGGCTCTATGGCGATTACATACTGCGGCTCCCCGGCGGCGATGCCCAGTCCCTTGCGCTGGCCGATGGTATAGTTCGCGATTCCCCTATGGCGGCCGAGGATATTGCCCTGCTCGTCCAGCATAGGCCCCGGCTGAAACGCCTGCGGGATGCGGTCTCTGAGGAATTCGGCATAGTTATTGTCTGGAACGAAGCAGATGTCCTGGCTCTCCGGCCGGTCAGCGACGGGTAATTTTCGCTCTCTGGCCATTGCCCTTACCTCTTTCTTGGTAAAGTTGCCGATTGGGAATAACGTATGTTCTAATTGCTCCTGAGTCAAGGTATACAGGAAATAGGACTGGTCCTTTTGCGCATCCAGCCCTTTCGTGAGGGTAATTCTTCCTGTTATCTCGTTGCTTTCTATTCTGGCGTGATGCCCGGTGGCGATAAAATCAAAACCGAGCCCCCTGGCTTTCTTCAGCAGACCATCAAACTTGACGTACTGGTTACAGCGAATGCATGGGTTTGGTGTCCGTCCCCGGCCGTATTCCTGATAGAAATCAGCAATCACAGTCCGGGCAAAAAGGTCCCGGAAATTCAGAACATAGTGGGGGATGCCAAGCCGGTACGCGACTTTTCTGGCATCCTCGATGGCGTCAGTGCCACAGCAGCCCCCGAAACCACCCGGATATGTTCCGTGGCCACGAGGCCAGATTTGCATGGTAATGCCAACAACATCGTAACCGTCGTCTTTGAGCAGGGCGGCGGCCAATGATGAATCCACCCCGCCGCTCATGGCAACAATGACTTTTTCCACGGCTTTTTACCTGATAACCTGATAAAAAGTTATCCAGAGCTGAGATTATAGGGTTGAATTGTCTGAAATATCAGATTAGCTCATTTTTTGTTTATAGCGCTGTGCGACCTCGCCGCCCGGCAGTTCGATAACAGCGGCGTCAACGCCATGCCTGGGGCCAATCAACACCGAACGGTCTGGTTTACCGGGATTGGGGAAGATAACCCGGTCAAACGTTGCTTTGTCTACTTTGCCTGTTTCCGGCAGCACGTTCCCCCCTTAGATGACATAAAATTATCGAAAAGTTAATGATGGCTCTTCAGCAGTGGCGACATGGCTCGCAACTTGGACACAATACGGGGCAACACGTCCAGCACCCGGTCGATTTCTTCCTCCGTGGTCCACTTGCCCAGGCTGAACCTCAGGGAGCTGTGGGCCTGCAGTGGGTCAAGGCCCAGTGCCTGCAGGACGTGCGATGGTTCGGTGGCAGCGGAACTGCAAGCAGAACCCGTCGAGCAGCAGATGCCTTCCCGGTCAAGGTTCAGGCACATCGCCTCCCCCTCGGCGTATGAGATGCTCACGTTTACGTTATTGGGCAGTCGCGTCTGGGGATGGCCGTTGAGTCGGGCATGGTCTATGTTCTCCAGAACACCATTTATCAATTTATCACGGAGGCGGGTTACCCGTTCCGCTTCTTCATCCATCTCCTGTTGCGCAATCTGTGCCGCCTTTCCCAGGCCGACAATGCCGGGAACATTGTGGGTGCCGGCTCTCCGCCCGAATTCCTGCTCACCACCGTGCATGAAAGACACGAGCTTGGTGCCTTTTCTGGTGTAGAGAACCCCTACTCCCTTGGGGCCATACAGCTTGTGGGCGGATATGGAGAGCAGGTCAACACCGAGTTCATCAACATCGAGTGGGATATGTCCCACCATCTGCACAGCATCGGTGTGCAGATAGACACCGGCGTCTCTGGTGACTCTGGCAATTTCAACGATTGGCTGAATGGTGCCGATCTCGTTGTTGGCGTTCATAATGGAAACGATGATTGTTTTATCGGTAATCGCCCGGCGGACGTCATCAGGGTCAACCATACCGTCCTTATCCACCGGTAGAATTGTAACCTGAAATCCCTGCGTTTCCAGATAGTGGCCGGTTTCCAGAATGGCGTGATGCTCGATGGAGGAGGTGATGATATGGTTGCCTTTGTCTGAATTAGCATAAGCCACGCCTTTGAGCGCAGCGTTGTCCGCCTCGGTACCACCGCTGGTGAAGGCGATTTCATCCTCATGGGCACCAATGAGCGCGGCTACGCTAGCCCTGGCTCCCTCAATGGCCTCTTTCGCCTCCTGTCCGCAGGCATAAATACTGGAAGGGTTACCGAACGAATCGGAAAAGTAGGGAAGCATCGCTTTGACAACGTCGGGGTGGGTTGGCGTGGTGGCGGCATAGTCAAGATAGATTCTCTTCATATTATTGCTCCTAACTGTCACCATCTACCGGGTCAATACGTACCCCTTTGCTGGTGACCCAGGCAATGCCCTGTTCAATGTCATCTTCGTCACCCTCCAGCTCGAGCACAATCCAGCCCTTATCTTCGGAAAGGTCAGCACGGCGGATATTGGTAATCAGGTTGAACTGCTGCCCCAGGTTATGGATGACGGGGTCCCGGATCTGCTCCTCGCTGAAGGTAAAAATGACGCGCCGCTTGCTCATCTCACGCCTCTTTTTCTTCCAGTGCCTGCTCCATCCGCTTTCTCAGCTTCTCCAGTTCATTACCGTGAGCGCGGATGCCGCATTGTTTTTCCAGTTTGCTCAGCCTTTCCTCAAGCTTGTCCTGCTCTTTCAGTACCAGTCTGATGGCTTCAGCAATCGGGTCCGGCAATTGCCCGTGGTCCAGTTCCAGTATTGGCTGGTGGCGGTCTTCCACCGACCGTCCCGGAACACCCACCACCGTGACCCCGGCCGGGACTGATTTGATGACCACCGAACCAGAACCGATGCGGGCGTCATCGCCGATGGTTATGGGGCCAAGCGCGATTGCTCCGGCGCCGATGACCACATTATTACCCACTGTGGGGTGGCGCTTCTTTTTCTCGGTGGTCGTTCCGCCGAGCACTACTCCCTGGTATATCAGGACATCGTCGCCGATATCAGACGTTTCACCGATGACGACCCCGGCCCCGTGGTCGATGAAGAACCTGCGGCCGATACTGGCTCCGGGATGAATTTCAATGCCGGTAAAGAAACGGCCAAAGTGGGAAAGGAAGCGTGACAGCAGGCGAAACTTATGCTGCCACAGAAAGTGTGCCAGGCGGTGCAGCCACAGGGCATGAAGTCCCGGGTAGCAGGAAAGAACCTCCAGGGTGCTCCTTGCCGCCGGATCCTTGGCGAATACGGTCTTAATATCCTCCTTCAATATCTTAAGCATAAATTACGCTCACAAATCAAAAACCAAGGGCTTAAGCGGCTACTTCAAGACCCTTGGTCCAAGCTACTGCCGCTTCCCTACGCTCGTATTACCGAGGTCAGGTCCACAGGGTTGGCGCCAGTTGCCTCTCAGCTCTTAAGCACCCCTAGCGGTCATATAAATCGGTTACTGATGAATATACCACAGGCTATTTAAAAATGCAATGTATT
>SOKS01000199.1 GCA_004375725.1 Dehalococcoidia bacterium
TAGCGGATGCCGAACTTGCCCTTGGCCGATTCATAATAACGCTCAAAGCCCTTGCCAAAGGCCCTGATATCATTGTAAAAGATGGTCGGTTGGATGGCGCTTTCATGCTCCCGGGCGATAATCGCCTCCTTGGTGGCGTACATGCAGCAGACCGATGAGCAGTAGTCCCGGTCGCAGGTCTCATCGCGCGAGCCGACGCACTGAATCCAGGCGATCTTGAGCGGATGGTTGCCATCGGAGGGTCGCATTACCTGCCCCTGGAAGGGGCCGGAGGCGGAGAGGATGCGCTCGAACTCGACACTGGTCAATACGTTGGGCATCCGGCCGTAGCCATACTCGCTTTTTATCCGCGCATCAAAGGGCTCAAAGCCAGGCGCCAGCACCACCGAACCCACTTGGAGCTCGACCTCTTCTTCCTTCATGTCATGGTCAATGGCTTTTGCCTGGCAAACAGATACGCATTGCAAACACTCGCTGCAGAGGCCGCAGTCCAGACACCGCTCCGCCTCTTTAATCGCTTCTTCCTCGGTGAACGCATCAACTATTTCATCGAAGCCGGATAACCTTTTCGCCAGGTCAATGTATTTGGTATTCAATCTCTTCTTCTTTTCATGCTTGCCCTCGGGCAGCGACGCCGGCTCTTCTTTTTTCGCTTCACGCCCTTCTTTAAGGTCCAGTTTGTTGAGGTAGCGGTCGATGGATACGGCCGCCTCGTGGCCGTGCTGGATGGCCTCCACCGCCGACTTGGGGCCGGTAACGCCATCGCCGCCGGCGAAGATGCCTGCCTCGTCGGTGGCCAGCGTCACCGGGTCGACAATCAGCCAGCCGCCACGAGTTGTTTTAATGTCGGTTTTTTCGGGCAGCACGGAGAGGTCAGTCGCCTGCCCGATAGCGATGATCACCATGTCGCTGTCAACGGACGTGGTGACATTTTCATCAAAGGTCGGGCTGAACCTGCCCTCGCTGTCAAACACGGAGGTGCATTTCTTGAACGCCACGCCAGCCACACTGCCGTCTTTGCCGACTATCTCGTTTGGCCCCCAGGAGTTCATTACCTTGACCCCCTCCTCCACCGCCTCCTCTATCTCCCAGGGGTGGGCGGGCATTTCTTCGGCGCTTTCCAGGCATACTGCGGTAACTTCAGATGCACCCAGCCGCCGCGCCGTCCGCGCCACGTCCATGGCCACGTTGCCGCCGCCGATGACGACAACTTTATCGCCAATATCAACCTTTATCCCCTGGTTAACATCTTTCAGAAAGTCCAGCGCCAGCAATACGCCGGGTAAATCAACGCCGGGAATGGGCAGGCTGCGGCTTTGCTGCGCGCCGATGGCCAGGTAAATCGCCTCGTAGCCCTGCTTTTTTAGCGCCTCCAGGCCATTTTTACCGTTTACCGGGCTATTGAGCTTGAGCTCTATTCCCATATCAACGATATCTTTAATATCAGCTGCCAACACATCATCGGGCAGGCGGTACTTGGGGATGGCTGACCACAACTGCCCACCGGGCTGCGGGCTGGCTTCAAAAACGGTTGCCGGATAGCCGAGCTTCACCAGGTCATAAGCGCAGGTAAGCCCGGAAGGCCCGGCCCCGACCACGGCCACTTTGGGCTTTGACTTATCAATGACCGGCCTCTCTTCCGGCGGGATTTCACCGTCTTTCCTTTTCTGCCGGACGATATCGGCGGCAAATCTTTTCAGGGGGGCGATGGCCACTGGCTGGTCAACCTCGTCGCGATTGCACTCCTGCTCGCAGGGGTGATGGCAGATTCTTCCCAGTACCGCCGGCAGCGGAATCCACTGCTTGATGTGGTCCAGGGCTTCGAGGTACTTGCCCTTGGAAATCAGGGCCACGTATCCCTGCCCGTTGCAGCCCGCGGGACAGGTGAGCTTGCAGGGAGGCCGCGCCGCCTTGCTGATAGCCACCGCGCTGGGAATCGCCTGCGGGTAGCGCTTGTTGATAGCCTTGCGGGTGTTCAAGCCCTGCTCAAACTCGTTAATCAGGTCAACGGGACAGGCCTCAAAGCAGTCACCGCAGGAACTGCACTTCTCAATGTCCACGTAGCGCGGCTTTCTGAGCACTTTGACCGTGAAGTTGCCGGCCTCACCCTCAAGAGATTGAACCTGGGAATTGGACAAAATCTCAATATTCAGGTGCTTATCCACCTCGATCAGCTTCGGCGATATCATGCACATGGCGCAGTCATTGGTGGGGAAGGTCTTGTCCAGCTGGGACATCCGACCGCCAATCGAGGTTGTTTCTTCGACCAGATACACTTTGAAGCCGGAATTGGCCAGGTCAAGGGCGCTCTGCATGCCGCAGATGCCACCTCCCACCACCATGACCGCACCAACTTTTTTCTGGTCCGACTTTTCTTTACTTCCGTTGTTATTCATTATGTCAACTCTATTAGAGTAACCCTTTCTCTCCGAGAAGTGGCCTGGGATCGACGAAGTGGCGGGCAAGCCACTTCTCCACCGACGGGTCGCCAAAGGCCAGACCCATCAGCTCGGTGAAGTAGAAAACGGGAACGTTATAACGCTTACCGGCCTGCGCCGAGACCTCCGCCTGGTGAGTGTCCAGGTTTGACTGGCACATCGGGCACGCCACGACGATGGCGTCAGCTTCAGCTTCCTCAGCCATGTCAAACAATTTCTGTATCAGCTTCCAGGCCACTTCGGGCATGGTGAGCACATGTTCGGCGCCACAGCAATCGGTTTTATAGCTCCAGTTCTTCACCTCAGCGCCCAGCGTTTCCAGGATATTATCCATAGATTCGGGGTTATCAGGGTCGCGGGCACCAGTTATCCGTGGCGGTCTGGTAATCAAACAGCCATAGTAGCCGACTGCCTTCAGGCCTCCCAGCGGCTTCTTCACTTTTTCCAGAATTGCTTTCTCGCCCACTTCTTCCCAGATGAAGTCGACCAGGTGCTTGATGCTAAAATCGCCTTTGTATTCATCACCAACGCCTTCAATCTGTTCGCTCGACCTCAGTGCCTTGTCGGCGTGCTTCAATCTGGAATAGCAGGCCGCGCAAGGGACCACCAGGTCGAGCCCCGCCTTATCTGCGGTTTCCAGATTGCGGGCCGGCAGGGCCAGCGCCAGCATATCATCGGTGGCATGTGCCGAGGCGGCACCGCAGCAGGTCCAGTCGGCCAGCTCTTTGAGGTCAATGCCCAGTATACGGGCTACCGCCGCCACGGACTCACCGTACTCTCTGGCGCTGCTTTCAACGGTACAACCGGGATAATAAGAAACTTCCATCTCTTGCCTTATTTCTTTACCTTCTTGAAGATATTCTTCACCTGTCGCCCGGCGCTGACTCTGGGGGGCAGGAGCTTAATCTTGCCGCGCCTGAACATGGCTATGCCGGTGCCGGCCTGCTTCCTCAGGCCATTCAATCCCCCGCTCCTCAATGTATAGACCACCGCCATTTCTGGCTCGTGGACGCGACCATGCCTCCTCAGCGAAGACAGAAACGCCGAATGAAAAATTGGGGCACTCTTCTGCGCCGTCTTTATCCCTTCCCTTTGCGAAAGCTGCCGGAGGGTATCCATGACATGGGCAATATCGATATCATTGGGGCATCGGGTGGTGCAGGTTTCGCACGATGCGCAGACCCATATCGTGTCGCTACGGAGTGCCTCATCCAGCAGTCCCAGCTGAAGCATGCGCATCAGTCGGTGAGGCACAACATCCATAGCAAAGGTCACCGGACAACCATTGGTGCACTTTTCACACTGAAAGCAGGCAGATATTTTCTGCCCGCTCAACTCCTCAATTTTCTTCCGCAGTGATGGTTTGGGGATAATCTTCTCGTGTATTTTGGCTACGGTCACTTTCCTCCTCTTTCCAATGGCGCACCGCAATATGCATTATCTAATTAATGTCTAATCTGTATAGCGTACCGTCTCGGCGACTGGTTTCAGGCGGGATACCGATTAGTTGCCTTTCTTATCAGGCTACATCAAGGCCGGCCCTTTTCAGGTATTTCTCCACCCTTTTCAGCAGCTCCTCGGGCTTGACTGGCTTATCGATATAGTCCTCGGTCTCAAGGGCCAGCCCGCCGCTCATGGCGATGGAACTTCCCCCACCCCGTTCGGCGTAGCTGGTCAGAATGATAATCGGGATTTTTTTCAGATCAGCGTCCTTTTTCAATTGCTCCGCGGTGGAAAACCCGTCTTTCACCGGCATGATTACATCAAGGAGGATCAGGTCCGGGTTCTCTTCCCTCGCCTTCCGCAACCCATCATTGCCATCATACGATACGATTACCTCGTACGGTTTGCTTTCCAGAACAGTTCTGGTTGCCTCAACAAAATCAGGGTCATCATCAATGAGAAGTATTTTGGGTATTTTGGTCATGTTGCGCCCTCTCCACAAAGATTCGATAGCTAGGCTTTTTTATTCTTATTGACCAGCCGCTCCACACGCTCCAGAAGGACCTCTGGATTGATGGGCTTCTCCACGTAGTCATCAACGTTGAACTCGAGTGCCGTTTCCAGTTCGTAGCGTCTTCGACTGGCTTCCTCGCGCACCGAGCTCAGGATCAGGATAGGGATGTTTCGATATTTCGACCACCTGCCGTCCTCAAGCTCCTTCAATACGGCAAAGCCATCCATCTTGGGCATGAGAAGGTCAATTATCATCAGGTCTGGCTCTTCAGCCCGCAGTGCTGCCAGACATTCAATGCCATCACAGGCCGTTACTGTCTCATAGCCCTTCGATTCCAGAAGCATGGTAACGACATCGCGAATATCCGGGTCATCATCGACAAGCAATATTTTATACGCCATTTCAGACCTCCTTCAAATTATATCACGGGTTACATTCATTGCCAATTTACGTTTCCTGGCTCTTGAGACGCGCCTTCCGGCCCTGCTTCTTCCCGGCAATGACCAGGTTCTTGGGCAGTAGGAACGTAAATTTGCTGCCCCGGCCCTTCTTATCCTCTGGATTGGGGCTTTCCGCCCATATTTTCCCGCCGTGTGCCTCGACCACTCTCTTGACAATGGACAGGCCCAGCCCCGAACCTGCCTTTTCCCGGTCACTACCGCGGTAAAAATCATCGAAAATCTTGGGCAGGTCTTCCGCGCCGATGCCAACGCCCGTGTCCAAGACTTCCGTGTAAATATCACCACTCTGCTCGGTAATCCTCAGCAGTACCTCACCATTTTCGGGAGTGAATTTTATGGCGTTGACCAGCAGGTTGGTGATTGCCTGCTTTAGACGGACACCAGAAGCTTTAAGCTTCGGCAGGGATGCGGGCATCCTGGTGCCGAGCTTTATACTTTTATCCGTTGCCATGGCGCGTACATTTTCCACCGAATCGCCCACCACCTGAGAGAGGGACATCTCCTCCATCTCTTTGACGATCTGCCCTCCTTCAATCCGAGAGATATCGAGCAGGTCGCTGATTAATTCCAGTTGCTCGGTAATTCTTATGCTGCTTCTCTCCAGCATCTGCCTCTGCTTATCGGTCAGCTCACCGGAAAAGCCTCCGAGCATGAGCTGTATATAGCTCTGTACCGCAGAGAGGGGAGCTTTGAGGTCGTGCGACGCTATGGCCAGAAAGCGGAGCAGGTGCTGTCTGCCTTCCTCCAGCGTGGTTAACTCCTCGCTCGCCTCTTCCAGCTCCCGGGTTTTTTCGGTCAGCCCCTTCTGCTGCAGGGCAACCACCTCACGCTGTCTTTTCCTCAATTCCCCGGATATGCTGGTAACCATATATGCGGAAGCATACAGGCACGTGGAAAGCGCCAGGAGCACGCTCAGGATATAAGAACCCTGCTGATAAAGGCCAGCCGCGGCAAATCCCTCCAGGTGGACGTGTGGAATTACCTCGTAGTACTCCAGTCCAATCAGCAATAAAACGGTCAAGATGGCCCAGGTGGCGACCAAATAAGCGACGCGGTAATGGAGCAATATGCCAGCGAGAATCACGTGGAAGACAAAATAGAAAATAAAGGGATTTTCAATACCGCCGGTATAGTGCAGCAGCACAGTAAGTGCCGCCAGGTCTACGATGATATGGACATTACCTGTAGCCCGAGCCCTCGCAAGCAGCGGAGAAGTTGCCCTTGGTATGATAAGCAGGTGGCGCAACGGGACGGCAAGTGTCTCCGGCAGCGAATCGCTGGCTTCAACATTCAGGTGCCTTGCCTGATAAAGAAAGAGGAAATTGTAGACGGTCATCACGGCACAGATGATGTAGATTGGCACGAGGGAAAACTGGATGTGGAATGCCTGAGTAGCTATCAGGCTGGCGATGAGAACGCCGGCAATCGCCAGCCACCTCATCTTGACGAAGACGCCGATTCTTACGACCAGAGCTGATTCCTCCGGGGTAAGTCCGGGTCTCTCTCTTTCTCTAGGTACGGTACGACCACCTGAACCAGTGGTCATAATACACCTCCCGGCCTATTCTATATTGTTAACCATCGAGTGACAAGGTCTATGATTGGTTCATATCCAATAATCAGCATCGCTCTCTGCGATATAAAAACCATCGAGCAATATCAGAGTCCGGCAGCATCCAGTACTTCCGGTACTTTTCTTTCCCAGCCGATGGCCATGATATGTACGCCCTGGCACATTGACTTCATCTCTTTGATAAGGCGGGCCGCAATCTCAATGCTCTTTTTCGCCCGGTCCTCAGCCTCATCCATCTCCTCGACTAAGTTATCAGGCACGTTCACCCCGGCAACGTTCTTGTTCATAAACCGCGCCATACCGGCGGATTTCAGAAGCACGATGCCCACCATCACCGGCACTTTGAGATGGGCGGTTGCTTTCATGAATTCCTCAAACTTTTTCGGCTCATAGACCGCCTGCGTCTGGATGAACTCCGCCCCGGCTTTCACTTTCTTCTCCATCTTGATGATCTGAGGTTCTACCGGATCAGAC
>SOKS01000131.1 GCA_004375725.1 Dehalococcoidia bacterium
GTCCGGAAAGGATGGCACGGCCCGCTACCTTACCAGAATACGGACTAAATTAATAGTACACGCCGGAATGAATAAGGGAGTCCAGTAATGGGCTCCCTTTTATTTGGCCCATTATTTTATCTGGATATTTGCGTAGCGTTCCCACTCGCTGTAAACGCAGCCGCAGTACTGCTGGCGGTAGAGGTCAAGCGGTTTGGTTAAGTGACGGCTGTCCGAATATCGTTTACGGAGGTCTGCATAGAGGAATTCAACACCTGTTGCCTCCGCAATGCTGGCCCCGATTTCGCGTATCAGGTCGTGCTTCTGGTGGGGGCTGATAAGCAGGGTGGTGGTAAAAGCGCTGAGGTTCCTTTCACGAGCAACTTCAGAGGTTCGTAAAAGGCGCATCTGAAAGCAGTGACGGCAGCGCTCGTCTTCATGCCCGACCACCTGTCGGAAGTAATCGATGATTTCGTACCCCTCACTGACAATCAAGGAAACCTTTAACTGAGTCGTCAGTGCTTTCATTGCCTCAAGGCGCTGCTCGTGTTCCATATAGGGATGGATATTCGGGTTATACCAGAAGGCACTGACATCATAGCCCTGTTCCCGCCAGTGACTGATGGTGTAGGCGGCGCAGTGTGCACAGCAGGCATGAATGAGCATTGATTTCATCCTGATTATAATTGTAAACGATGGGAAGGTGAGGTGCAAAATCTGCTGCGTAACCACATGCGTTTTTCATAAGTGGTTGAAAAATGCTAGAATAGGATAAATTTGTTCAGGAGGCGTAAATTGTTTTACGAAGTAAATTATCCGCAGCCCGAGCCCGGACAGAAGCAGATTTCAGCCCTGGTGGTGCTGAACCCGGCGGAGTCGAGGAGGCTGCTGGCGAAAGCCACGGTGGCGCTGCCCGAGGTCCAGAACGCCTATAAAAACGGCATTATTATCATCGGACGCGGTATCACCGCTGCCTTCGTCAGCGAAGAACTCTTCGGCATCAAGATTGAGAACAAAAGCAATCAAACGGCGGGACTCATCTGCAATGGCATAACCAATGCCAATCCCGGAGCACCACCCTGCACCTGGCACGTTGTCCGCAAGGGCAAGGTAATGGAGGGAGCTGATTCCAATGTGGAAATCCTCGATTTTGGCCCGGACGATGTCTTCATCAAAGGAGGCAATGCCATCGATATGGAGGGCAATGCCGGTATTTTCGCCTCTGGTGCGAAAGGTGGGACCATCGGCATGTGCTGGCCCATCGTGACGCCGCGCGGCTCACATCTCATCATGCCGATAGGGCTGGAGAAGCTGGTACCGTCGGTGATTGAGGCGGCCAAACACACCGGGCACTATTATTTTAAATACAGTATGGGACTGCCGGCCAAGCTGATGCCGGTGGTGCTGGGCAAGGTGCTTACCGAAATTCAGGCAATCGGTGTAATGACTGGCGCCAGGGCATACCACCTCGGCGCCGGTGGCGTCGGTGGTTCCGAGGGTGCGGTGGTGCTGGCACTGGAGGGCGATGAGAAACGGGTGGAGAAAGCCTTTGAGTTCGTCAAGTCGATTAAAGGAGAGCCACCGGTGAGCCCCCCGGATGAATTCCGAGTCAGTTCTGCCAAAGATTATAATTACGATGCCATGGCACAGTTTGCCACTCTGGGAGGCGTGTAAACCGGTCGCTCCAGCGGGCTCTCTAAATGATGCCTGAGAGGCGAAAGGGTTACCACAGGGTTCTCTGGGGAGGTTTCTCTTTGTTATAAGGCAGGCCGAGGTGCTGGTAGGCATGCTGGGTGGCGGTTCGGCCGCGGGGAGTGCGCTCCAGAAAGCCCAGCTGCAGCAGGTAGGGCTCATAGACTTCCATAATGGTGTCTGATTCCTCGCTGATGGCGGCGGCCAGGGTCTCAAGACCGACCGGGCCGCCGTTAAATTTTTCCACAATCGTCCGCAGCAGCTTGCGGTCGCTTTCATCGAGGCCGATGGAATCGACTTCAAGCTTGGCCAGCGCTTCGACGGCTGCCTGGTGGGTAGCCACGCCATCGCCTTTAACCTGGGCGTAGTCTCTGACCTGTTTGAGTAGTCGGTTGGCCACGCGCGGTGTACCCCTGGCGCGACGAGCGATCTCCTTCAGTCCTTCACTTTCTGCCTCAATCTGCAGGATACGGGCGGAGCGGTGCAGAATTGCCTCTATTGATTTCTGGTCGTAAAAATCAAGTCGGTAGACAGCGCCAAAGCGATCGCGAAGGGGCGGGCTGAGCAGGGCAAAACGGGTGGTCGCACCGATAAATGTGAAAGCAGGCAGGTTTAGCCGCAGGCTCCTGGCGCCGGGCCCCTTGCCTATGATGATATCCAGGGCGAATTCTTCCATCGCCGGGTAAAGAATTTCCTCAACAGCGCGGCTGAGGCGGTGGATTTCATCGATGAAGAGGGTATCCTGGTCATGCAGGTTGGTCAGTATAGCCGCGAGGTCACCGATACGTTCAATAGCCGGCCCTGAGGTAACTCTGATGTTCACCCCCATTTCGGCAGCGATGATGTGGGCAAGGGTCGTCTTTCCCAGTCCGGGTGGTCCGTAAAGCAGCACATGGTCGAGCGCTTCACCTCTACCTTTCGCCGCCGCGATGGCGATGCTCAGGTTCTCTTTGATCTTTTCCTGGCCGACGAAATCACCAAGGCGGCGCGGCCGAAGGCTGGTGTCAAGAGGCGCATCTTCAGCGCTGGGTTTACCTGATATGATACGAGCTATTTAAATCTCACCCCCGTTAATCCTCTGACTTCGGCCCATCATCTTCACTGCCCGGTGGGCCTATTTCCTCTTCCGGGGTCGTCAGGCTGGAACTTTCCTGGCTAGCTTTATCAAGTAGCTGGTTCAAGAGCTCTTCTGGCGTTTCAGCGACCATCGGGCCCGGTACCCCTTCCGTCATCTCACCAAATGACAGGTCCGGTACTGCCTTCGACTCTTCTGCCAGTGCTGCTAGAGTCTTTTCCAGTGACGGGGAATAGGCCGGGATCAATTTCCCGATGATGACGTTTTCCTTGAGCCCGACCAGCCTGTCTATTTTACCGTAGACCGCCGCTTCGGTGAGTACCCTGGTTGTTTCCTGAAAGGAAGCCGCCGCCAGCCAGCTATCGCTGTTCAATGAGGCCTTCGTTATGCCCAGCAGCACCGTGTGTGCTGTGGCCGGCTCACCGCCCTCGGCCAATACTTTAGCGTTGATGTCCTCATAGGTGAACTTGTCTATCAGTTCATCCGGCACCAGGTCGGTATCACCCGCGGAATCAATTCGCACTTTCGTCAGCATCTGATGGGCGATGATCTCGATGTGCTTGTCGTTTATGTTTACACCCTGAGAGCGGTAAACTTTCTGTACTTCATCAACCAGGTATTGCTGTACCGCCTCACGACCGAGAATGCGCAGGATGTCCTGAGGGTTCACCGAGCCATCGGTAAGTCTCTGGCCGGCGTGTATCTCCTCTCCGGACTGGACTCTGATACCGGTAGTGGTAGGGACAGCATACTCCCGTTCCTCCCTCTCTTCATAGCTGATAAATAGCTGACCTTTTTTAACGCTGACCTCGCCGGCGATGCGAGCCACAATGGGCGGTTTTTCTTTGGAGATTTCCTTGGTTCCGCCTTTGGTTTTCTTGGCAGCAGCTGGAGTTGCGAGCACCGTGCCAATATCCACCCGCTGTCCATCATTTACCATTACCTGCCATCGGGCAGGCAGGGCATATTCATCACGGTAGGTCTCAGAGCTGGTAATCTTGATTCTCCTGCCTTCCTCATCCTGAACGACCTCGGCTAAGCCGTCTATTTCGGAGATAATGGCCTGACCTTTGGGAGCTCTGGCTTCAAATAGCTCTTCCACCCTGGGCAGACCGCTGGTGATGTCGAGTCCGGCCACGCCGCCGGTGTGGAAGGTGCGCAGGGTCAGCTGGGTACCCGGCTCGCCAATACTCTGGGCAGCGATGATTCCCGCGGCAGTATTGAGTTCAACCAGTCTGCCGTGGGCCAGGTCCCTCCCGTAGCACATCTGGCAGGTACCCCGCTTGGACTGGCATGAGAGGGGCGACCTGACGTGCACCCGGTTAACTCCGGCAGCAATGATTTCCGCCGCCTTCTGCTCATCGATCTCCTCATTACGGTCAACGATGACCTCCCCTGTTTTTGGATGGACTACCTGGCTTGCCGCCAGTCTGCCGCTGGTACGATCGGTAAACGAAGGCAGCAGCGTTTTTTCTTTCGGTTCCGATACCCAGATACCATCCACGGTTCCGCAGTCCTCTTCAAAAATAATGATATCCTGGGCCACGTCAATAAGTCGTCTGGTGAGGTAACCACTGTCCGATGTCCTCAGTGCCGTATCGGCCAGACCCTTGCGTGCACCGTGTGTGGAGATAAAGTATTCCAGAACGGTGTGTCCTTCACGCAGGCTGGTTTTTATGGGGAAGTCAATGATTTTACCGGAAGGATCGGTCATCAGACCGCGCATGCCAGCCATCTGGGTGATCTGGGAAATATTACCTTTGGCCCCGGAAGTGGCCATCATATAAATACCACCGTAGCGGTCAAGGGTATCCGAGATGATGCTGGTAATACGGTCCATGGTTTCCATCCAGACACCCACGATGCTGTTATATTGCTCGCCCTCGGTTATCAGACCGCGGCTATACTGGTTGTCGATGATGGCTATTCTCTCCTCCGCTTCCTCGAGTATCTTCGCTTTGCCCTCCGGCACCTCGATATCATTCATGGCAATGGTGATGCCGGACTTGGTAGCGTAACGGAAGCCCAGCTGCTTGATGCTGTCAAGGACTCTGGCGGTGTCTTCATCTTTAAGTATCCGGCAGCACTCCGAGACAATCTGCTTGAGTCCAGACTTGTCGATTATTTTATTCTGGAAACCAAGCTCCGGAGGGAGAACTTCATTGAAGATAATACGACCTATTGTGGTTTTGGTTTCCTGCCCATCTCTGCTCCGGTCTCTGACCAGGATTATAGCCCCGAGGTCGATGTTGCCCAGCTCATAGGCAAGTCTGGCTTCATCAAAGCTACCAAATCGCCTGCCTTCTCCCTTGGCTCCGGGTCTTTCCATAGTGAGGTAGTAGCAGCCAAAGACCATGTCAAGGGTAGGCGTAACCGTGGGCTCACCACTACTGGGCAGCAGCATGTTATGCTGGCTGAGCGCGAGCTCTCTTGCCTCGCGTACCGCTGCTTTGGACAGCGGGACGTGACACGCCATCTGGTCGCCATCAAAATCAGCGTTGAACGCCGAGCAGACCAGCGGGTGAATCTGGATGGCGCTGCCATCAATGAGAACGGGCTCAAATGCCTGGATGCTGAGGCGATGCAGAGTAGGCGCCCGGTTCAGCCAGACCGGTCGTTCCTTTACCACTTCCTCGAGTATATCGTAGACTTCCGGTTTGGCTCTTTCCACAAGTCGCCGGGCGCTCTTGATGTTCGGAGCGAGTCCCTGCTTTACCAAGCGGTGCATGACAAAAGGTTTAAAGAGTTCCAGGGCCATTCGTCTGGGCAGACCGCACTGGTTCAATCTGAGCTCCGGGCCAACCACGATAACGGAGCGACCGCTGTAGTCGACCCTCTTCCCCAGCAGGTTCTGGCGGAAGCGCCCCTGTTTACCACGGAGCATGTCGGAAAGTGATTTCAGTTTATGATTACCGCTCACCGAGATAGCCCGGCCGCGGCGGCCATTGTCGATGAGTGAGTCGACAGCTTCCTGCAACATTCGCTTTTCATTGCGGATAATGATCTCCGGCGCGCCTATTTCAATCAGGTGGCGCAGACGATTATTTCGGTTAATGACCCGCCGGTACAGGTCATTGAGGTCGCTGGTGGCGAACCGGCCACCGTCCAGCTGGACCATGGGCCGCAGGTCGGGAGGAAGTACCGGCAGAACTGTCACGATCATCCATTCCGGTTTATTGCCGCTGTTTCGAAATGCCTCCACCACCCGCAGCTGCTTGCTTGCTTTCTTACGCCTCTGGCCGGACGAGGACTGGGTTTCCAGAAGCAGGTTTTTGCGCACCTCATCTAAGTCTACATCTTTGATGATCTGCAGGATGGCTTCAGCGCCCATCCTGGCTTCAAAAACCTCGCTATATTTCTGCTTCAGTTCGTGGTACTGGCTCTCATTGAGCAACTCTTTCACTTTCAGGTTTTTAAGCCATTCCACCTCATTCGTTAGGTTTTCCTCAAGCTGTATTTTTTCATCGGTAAAGTTGCGCCGCAGCTGGTTAACGTCCTCAACGCTTGCTCCGTCCTGCTCCATCTGGGCAATTCTTTCGTCAACAGCTTTCTGGCGCTCGTCAATTTCGCCAGAGATACTCTCCTGTATTTGTTTGATGGCTTCCTGGCGTGCCTCTTCATTGACTGAGGTAACGATGTAATTGGAGAAGTAGAGTATGTGTTCCAGGCTGCGTGGTGAAAGGTCAAGCAGAAGGCCCAGGCGACTGGGTGTTCCTTTGGCGAACCAGATGTGACTTACCGGGCAGGCCAGCTCAATGTGGCCCATGCGCTCACGGCGTACCTTGGCCCGCGCGACCTCAACACCGCACTTATCGCAGATCACGCCCTTGTAGCGAATTTTCTTGTACTTGCCGCAGTAACACTCAAAGTCCTTGGTGGGCCCAAAAATTCTCTCGCAGAACAGACCATCTCGTTCTGGCTTTAGTGTACGGTAGTTGATGGTCTCCGGTTTGGTTACCTCTCCGTATGACCAGCTCCGGATCTGCTCCGGTGAGGCCAGAGAAATTCGTATGGCATCAAAATCATTAATTTCCAGCATCTTCTTCCGTTCCCTCTCTCAAAGACGTCTCTTCAATC
>SOKS01000197.1 GCA_004375725.1 Dehalococcoidia bacterium
GAACTTTACTA
Organism: Dehalococcoidia bacterium; assembly: GCA_004375725.1. Lineage (GTDB taxonomy): Bacteria > Chloroflexota > Dehalococcoidia > Dehalococcoidales > RBG-16-60-22 > E44-bin89. Next base: position 12 of record SOKS01000197.1, read on the forward strand.
CTTACCAGCACTGATTTATGATATATATGTTGTCAATAACATGGGAGATGTTTGGGCAAGATGATAGCGGCAACGGATTCAACATACCCGTCTCAATATGAGACCGAGGTCCTGCTGAAAGACGGTTCCAGGATACTGCTGAGGCCGATACGCCAGGATGATACCGAGCGCTGGCTCGCCTTTTTCCAGCGACAAAGCCAGCAGACCAAATACCTTCGCTTTCAACGTGACCCGGGTGAGATGGGGCCTGAGGACGCCCTGCGATTCTGTACCGTGGACTACAAGAATACCTTTGCTTTGGTTGGTGAAGTGCAGAAGGAGCAGCGCAAGGAAATCGTTGCCATCGGGCGTTATTACCGTCTGCCAGACAAGCGCTCGGCGAGGGTTGTTTTTGCCATCGAGGATGCCTACCACGGCAAGGGAATCGGCACCCAGCTTATCGAGCGGCTGGCGAATGTTGCTCGGGACAATGGCATTGCCATTTTTGAGGGCGATGTTCTCGCCGAAAACGAACGCATGATGTCCGTGCTCAAAGACTATGGATTCCATATTGAAAGCGAATTAAAGGGTGGCGTCTACCACGTTAACATTGCCATAGCCAGGAGTCGGCGAGTGGAAAGGAAGGAGGCGGAAAGGGAGCGCCTGTCGACGGTGGCTTCAATACGCAATGTTCTGGAACCGCACTCCATCGCGGTTATCGGTGCTTCAAGGCAGTCGGGAAGCATCGGGCAACTCGTTTTCCAGAATATCATAGAAGGTGGCTATACCGGCGTCGTGTACCCGGTTAACCCGAAGGCGGATGCCATAATGGCGGTAAAAGCCTATCCTTCCATACTTGATGTCCCGGGCAATGTCGACCTGGCCATAATCATCGTACCTACGCAATTCGTTGCCCGGGTGGCGGATGAGTGCGGACGGAAAGGTGTTCGTGCCATCATTGTCATCACCGATGGATTCAAGGAAAGGGGGCCGGAGGGGGCTGCCCATGAAGAAGAGCTGCGCGATATCGCGCTGGGCCACGGGATGCGACTGGTGGGCCCGAACTGCATGGGAATCATAAATACCGCTCCTGAAGTGCGACTGAATGCCTCCTTTTCCCGCATTTTCCCGCCACGTGGCAATATCGCCTTTCTCTCCCAGAGTGGTGCCATGGGGCTGGTTATTCTGGAGTACGCCAGTGACCTCAATATGGGTATCTCCGGGTTCGTCAGCGTGGGTAACCGTGCCGACATTTCTTCCAACGATCTGTTGCAGTATTGGGAGGATGACCCGACAACCAGGGTCATCCTGCTCTACCTGGAGTCGTTTGGTAACCCGAGGAAGTTCAGCCGTATTGCCAAGCGTGTTTCGGCCAGAAAGCCGATTGTCATTGTCAAGGGCGGCACGACGCTGGTCGGCTCCCGCGCTGCCTCGTCCCATACCGGCGCTCTGGCAACGCCTGAAGTGGTCTCGGACGCCCTGTTCCGCCAGGCTGGTATCATTCGCGTCGACAATATCCAGGAACTGTTCGACGTGGCCACGCTGCTTTCCAACCAGCCACTCCCTGGCGGCAAACGACTGGTTATCGTGACCAATGGAGGTGGGCCGGGGATTCTGGCCGCCGACGCCTCGGCACAACTGGGGCTGACCTTGTCCGAATTTTCTGCTGAAACGACAAATAAATTGAGACCGCTCATCAAGCGGAACATCAGGATTGGCAATCCACTGGACCTCACCGGCAGTGTCACCCCGGACGAATTTGAAGGTTCCCTGAGGGTACTGGTCGAGGACGATAACGTGGACGCCGTCCTGGCGGTATTTGTCCCGGCGGCGGTTATCGACTCAACACTGGTGGAGAATGCTATCCGCCGTGTCAGCCCGCTTTATCAGCGAAACAAAAAACCTCTGCTTGCCTGCTTCATGGGGCAGCGAGGTTTTAAGGCCAATCTGGGAAAGGCGGGCAGCTTTGTGCCGTGCTATCCATTCCCCGAAAACGCCGTATTGGCGCTGTCCAAGGCCGTTGAGTACCGTGAGTTGATGAAAAAGCCGAGAGATGCTGTAACTAGCATAAAAGGTGTCAAAAGGGAAAAAGCGCACCGTATTATCGAGGCGGCGATGAGTCAGAACAAACAGAGACCGTTCTGGCTTCCCGCTGAGAAGATAGTGGACCTGCTCAACTGTTATGACATACGTATTGCCGGGATATCGGTCGCCAGGAGCGCAGACGAAGCCGCTACTCTGGCAGCACAGGCGGGATTTCCGGTGGTCGTCAAACTGAACTCGTCCACCATCACGCACAAGACAGAAGTTGGTGGCGTGGTGCTGGACCTCAATTCAGAAGGTGAGGTGAAATCTGCATTTAACGCCATCAAGGACAAGTTGAAGGCCCTGGGGCGTGAATCGGAAATGGAAGGCGTTGCCATTCAGCGGATGATACCGGGCGGTGTTGAAATCATTGCCGGTGTGACGCAGGACCCGACGTTCGGCCCACTCATCATGTTCGGCCTGGGCGGCATACAGGCCGAGCTGTTAAAGGACATTGTCCTCCGCCTGCACCCGCTCACCGAACTGGATGCCAGCGAGATGGTCAGCTCAATAAAAACGGCCAGCCTGTTTGAGGGTTTTCGAGGGGCACCACCTAGCGATATCCAATCAGTGCAGGGTTTACTGCTCAGACTGTCTGCCATGGTTGAGGATATTCCCCAGATTGCGGAACTGGACTTCAATCCGGTGAAAGTAATGGGGAGAGGGGAAGGATACTGGGTGGTGGATGCCAGAATCAGCCTGAAATAGGTGGCGTCACTTTATTTTAGGTTTTATTTGGTGGATAATAAGGATAACAGCCGGTGGAAAAGGGAGGAAAATGGTTAGACGAATACTAATGATAATGGTACCAATAATAGTAATCGGGCTTCTGGCGGGCTGTGGCCAGAAGGAAGAGGCAGCGAATAATAAGTTCGGCTTTCTGCCGGTGGAGAAAATCGAAGTCAAGCTAAACGAGGAGTTTACCATCGCACGGGGGTTTGACCTGAATTCCGGCTACATATGGCGGGAACAATTCGATGAGTCAATGCTCGAGCTACTGGAGAGTATAGTTGATACCGAGACCAAGGAAGATGGAACCATTGTTCTGTATCAGGTCTTCCGGTTCAAGGCAAATCAAAAAGGCAATACGCAAATATTTCTTGCTCATATCCGGTCATCTATCGACGGCCCCGATGTCCGCAGGCAAGAGGTATTTGATATTTACATAGAATAAGCAATTTCAAAAAGCCTGGAAATACTACCCCAGCTTGTTCTGGACCAGCTTCACCACGTCCAGCGGGTACTCCGCCACCTCAACGCCAGCCTCTTGAAAAGCGCTGATTTTGCTTTTCGTTGTCCCCATGTTGCCCTGTACGATGGCTCCGGCATGGCCCATGCGTTTTCCCTCCGGCACGCTGTACCCGGCGATGTAGGCCACCACCGGCTTCGTCATCTGGCTGGCGATGAATCGGGCGGCATGCTCTTCCTGCCTGCCACCCACCTCGCCGATGATGACAACCAGGTCTGTGTCCGGGTCGGCATCAAAGAGGCGGAGCAGTTCGGACAGATTGGTGAACGGCACCGGGTCGGCACCCATACCGACGGCAGTGCTCTGGCCCAGACCGGCAGCGGCGAGGTCGACGCATATCTCGTAGGCAAGAGTACCGCTTCGGGAGATGGCGCCGATTCGGCCGGGCTGGAACATGTTTCCGGGCATTATGCCCATCTTGGCCTCTCCCGGGGTAATGATTCCCGGGCTGGTCGGCCCCAGAAGCTGCACGTCGCGCCCTGATGCATAAGCTTTTATCTCCATAGCGTCGTGCACCGGAACGTGCTCGGTGACCACCACAATGAGCCTGACGCCGGCGTCTATGGTCTCGCGGGAGGCATCTTTGACGGCCGCCGGCGGCACAAAAAAGACCGAGGCCTCCGCTCCGCGTTCGGCAACGGCCTGGGCAGCACTATTATACACCGGGACTCCCGCCACCTCTTCGCCACCTTTCCCCGGGGTTACACCGGCCACAATATTCGTCCCGTACTCAAGCATCCACTTTGTCTGGGCCTGGCCCACACGACCGGTAATGCCCTGCACCAGCACTCTGGTCTCACGATTTAAAAGGATGCTCATCTGCCTCCTTCCAGGCGCCGGAAAAGGTGTTCCACACACTTCTCCGTGGCTACCTCGGTGGCTACCTCAACGCCTCCCTCTCTCAGTATCTGCCGGGTCTCCTCCTGGCGGTTTCCCATTACTCTGGCAACAATGGGAATATTTGTCGGGTGCTCTTGAAGGAAGCGAACGATTCCCCTGGCGCCTTCGTGGATGGGGTTGATGCCTCCCAGCAGGTTAATAAACACGGCTCTGAGGCCCTGCTTCTGCATAATCAGTTCCATAACCTGGTAGAGAAGTTCTTCGGAGATGCCACCCCCCGTTTCCAGAAAGTTGGCCGGTCGGTAACGCTGGCTGACGATGTCCATGGTCGCCATGCCCAGTCCCGCCCCGGTGGAGATGATGCCGACTTCGCCGTCCAGTTCCACGTAGGCTACTCCGATCTGGCGACCTTTTTTCTCCAGCGGGCTGGCAATACGGTCCTCGGGCAATATTGACAGGTCGGGATGGCGGAACAGGGCGGAATCGTCAATCTCCATCTTGGCGTCAAGGGCCAGGTATTCACCTTTTGCGGTACGTACCAGCGGATTGATTTCGGCAATAGTGGCGTCATACTTGCGAAAAACATGGTAGAGCTTATGGAGAATCTCGGCTATCCGGGCTGAATCATCGCTATCAAGCCCGGCTTTTTGTGTCATTTTCTCTGCCCCGGGCAGGCTCAGGCCAGAGAGAATGGGAATCTGGTTTGAGACAACCATTTCAGGATGAGTTTTGGCGGTCTCTTCGATGGAAACGCCGCCGGCGGTACTCAGAATTACCATAGGGCTACCAATCAAGCCATCTATGGTTACCCCGAGATAGAACTCCCGGGCCACCTCCGCCTTTTTCACCACCATTACTTTACTTACCGGCAGTCCTTTGATGGTGGACTTCAGAATCTGCCGGGCGATTTCCTCTGCCTGTTCCGGAGATTCAGCAACCTGAACACCGCCGGCCAGCCCACGACCTCCCGTCAGGACCTGAGCTTTGACCACAACGGGAGGTCCAATTTTTTCTGTCGCCTGACGCACCTGTGTGGGACTATCGGTGACCACAAAATCGGGGACAGGTATGCCCTCTTGTCGGAACAGACCACCAGCTTCAAACTCGTAAAGTTTCATTTTCGCTGGAAAGAAGTTTACCCTAACTGGAGGGCGGCGTCAAAAGATGCTGCTTTAGAAAAAATCACCGGTTGCGTGTCAGGTTATGGCACTAGGCCAGGCTAAGGGGATACTTACCGTACTCTCTTACCGCCCGTATCATCTCCGCAAAGTTGTCCGGGTTGACGGCACCATGAATTGAGTTGCTGGACATGCAGATATAGCCGCCTCCTTTGCCTGCCTTGCGGATGCAGTCCTTGACCGATTCCCGAACTTCCTCCTTGGTACCCCAGCTCAGCAGTTTGCCGCAATCAACGTTGCCCATGATACAAACCCTGTCGCCATACCTGGCCTTTGCCTCCCCGAGGTCCATGCCAGCCAGCGGGTCGATGGGGTGGACACCATCCGCGCCGGCTTCCACAATGAGGTCGAAGATGGTCCAGATGTTCCCGTCAGTATGCTTGAGACACGGTGTATTCCGGCTGTGGCAGTAATCAACGACCTCTTTGAAGCCGGGGATGATATATCGGGCCACATGCTTCGGTGACGCCATGGGGCCATTGGTAAATGCCCAGTCAGCGGTTTCAATGACTATGTCAACCCCAACATCGATCAGGTTTTTGGTGTAACGTTTATAGTAGTTAGAGGTGATTTCATTTAAACCCTCCACCATTTCGGGGTCTCTTATCATGTCTTTTAACAGTTCATCCTGATTGCGGAGGCTGCCAAAGATGGTAGCGAAGGGTCTGACCACGGCTATAACGGCCCTCTTTCCCTTAAATCTTTTCACCGTTTCTTCCAACTGCTTGAACCGCAATGGCCGGTCAGGGTCGGGAGGGACGTATTTAGCCAGGTCTTCCCTGGACTTGATCGCCGGCTCCAGAACCATGGGGATGGTACGTGATACCCCGGAGTACTTCATGATGGCGCCCCACTGGTCGCGGACGAGGCCCTTGGCTTCATCCAGCACTTCAAAGCGGTCCGTTTTTAACTCGTGATAGCAAACGGCATCCAAATCCATGTATTCAATAAAATCCTCGTAGGTGGCGCCAGGTTTCAGCGCTTCAATGATTCTCATATCAATATCGAGTTCAAAAGTAGGGACCGTGTCGGGCTCCTGGCGGTGAACCGCCTTCATCACACGCTCTAGGTTGGTAAGCGTCTGCATCTTCATTACCCCCGTTATTTATTTAAAAGACTCTTTGCTTTTGTCACCGCTTCCACAGCGTCCCGGGCAAAGGCGTCAGCTCCAATCTGGTCGGCAAAGGACTGATTTAGCGGAGCACCGCCCACCATGACCTTGATTTTATCTCTGAGGCCGGCTTCTTTGAGGATATTTATCGTTTCCGGCATCTTGGGCATGGTGAAAGTCAGCAGGGCGGACAGGCCGAGGATATCATAGCTGCCTTTTTTGATTTCCTCGCAGAAGCGAGCCGGGGTAATATCTATACCAAGGTCAGTTACTTCCCAGCCGTTGCCTTCAAGCATCAGAACGACGATATTCTTGCCGATATCATGAAGGTCACCTTCAACTGTGCCAATGACATACCTTCCGGCGTA
>SOKS01000214.1 GCA_004375725.1 Dehalococcoidia bacterium
CGCCGAACTGCCAGGCCAGGGTTCAGACAGGGTGAAGAAAGAGAGGACACAGAGGATGCTGGCCTTGGCTGAGGAAAGCGCCCGCAACTTTCGGCAGCGTTTTCTGGGCAGAACCATGCCCGTATTATGGGAGCAGAAATCCGGCGGCATCTGGTCAGGCTACACGAAAAACTACATTAAAATTTACGCCAGAAGCGGTGAAGATTTAACCAATCAGTTGACACCCGTAAAGCTGGAGAGTATCTATAAGGATGGGGTGTGGGGGAGATGGTCAGACCTTTAATCTCTCCACCGGGTTTCTGAACTCGCAGGGGACTTTGGTCTGGCAGAGGCCGCAGCCCTGTACATCCACACCGTACTCCTGCTTGATGTAGGCTATCTCATCGTACATGTATTTACGGCATTTTACTTTGTCATGGCCCTGCTCCGTAATGGCACCGGCAGGGCAGCGGGAAATACAGTCGCCGCATTCATTATTGACATAAGACAGGCAGTTGGAATAGGGTGTCTCAGCGGTTCTAGGGCTTGCAGGGAGGGGCATATCCGTGACCACGCTGCCGCAGCGGTGGGCGATGCCGCGTTCCGTGATGAAGCCGTCGGAGAGGCTGAAGGTGCCCAGCCCGGCGGCATAGGCAATGTGCCGCTCCGACCAGTTGGAAAGGGAACCCTTTTCGTTTTCCATGGTCTTGAAGTAGGTCTGCAAAAACGGTGCTGTGGCGAGGTAGCCCTTATTGGTAATAATTTTAACCACGTGTGCCCGCAGTGCTTCGTTGAACTTCTCTCCGTACCACCGGGTATATGCCCAGGGGCGTGACGGTATGTCCTTTTGCGGTCGATTTGATTCGCGTGTTTTAGCGGTGATGGGCAGTATCCAGCTGGTGACGGACAGGTGCGTGGATAAGTCCTCGGGATTTTTCTCATAGGTTTTAGACAGAGCTTCACGGGGGGTGATGTGGGAGGGGTCGATTATTGTTTTATACTCGTTGAAGATGGGGTCATCGCCGTCAGCAAATTGCACCAGCGGCTGGTCAAAGATGAAATCGTCATTCGAATCGGGCATGCGGTTCAATGGGCTGTTGCGCACAAAAGCCCTGATTTCTTCCTGAATAAATACCGCCGTTTCCTCTGGATTAACATTAGCTGGCAAGAGTTATACTTACCCTCCTTTGCTATTTTCTGGTACGAGGTAACCGCTGCTTACTCAGCCTCAAGCGCGTGAGTCAGCACTTCTTTCATGTGCTCGCCGGGCATCAGGAAGTCTTCTTCGGACAGGTCCTGCCCGATGAGTCTCAAGCGCTCGAGAAGCGAGTAAAAGTTGATGGCCCAGCCGATGCCGAACGCCTCGGGAACCAGAATCCGGCTGTCATAGGGATTCCAGTATGTCTCTCTTATTCGCTCCAGAGTGGGAAACCTGAAGTCATATGGGACAAAGCCAACGGCCTTCCCGTGCCAGAGTCGCTCTTCTTTCGGCTTTTCCAGTTCCTGGCATACTGCGGTCAGTGCCAGCGTAATCGCCGTTACCTGAAGCAGCCGATTGAGGTCTTTGATATTCATCTTGACTCCTTCATGCCTGTATGTTATCTATTCCCAGCACCACGGAGGTTTCAATCTGGTGCCGGGGAATATCCCAGTATGTTTCCAGCAGATGGTCTTTATCGGGCATAAGGCGAAATCCGTGTTTACGGTAAAAAGAAATCGCCCAGCTGGCGTCCGCCCATGTCCCCACCAGCAACCGGGAGCCGGCAAAAAGGCGCTTGATGTAGTCCAGCAGGCGGCTGGCAATTCCCTGCCCCTGCCACTCCGGCAATACATAGGCATGGCGAATCAGGGCGATATTTTTAATCGGCTCCATTCCCATAATACCCACAAGCTCCCCTT
>SOKS01000163.1 GCA_004375725.1 Dehalococcoidia bacterium
TTTATCACCCCGGTCAGCGAACACTTCTGCTTTCACTGCAACCGCCTCCGCCTCACTGCCGATGGCAAGCTCCGCCCATGCCTGCTGAGCGACCGGGAAATAGACCTGCGCCAGCCGCTGCGCAACGGGATATCGGCCGAAGAGCTTAAAAAACTGATAAAAAGGGCGGTGGACAGTAAGCCACAGCAACACAGACTCGCCGAGGGGGTCGTGCCCAGAGACAGGCCCTTCTCCCAGGTGGGGGGATAGTGATGGCAAAACTGACGCATATGGACGAATCAGGCCGTCCCAGGATGGTTGATATCACCGCCAAGCCGGATACCCACCGGCAGGCGGTCGCCAAGGGCATGGTCAGGATGCAGCCAGCTACCCTTAAACTGATAAAAAAGGGGCAGGTGGTCAAAGGAGACGTGCTTCCCGTAGCCCAGCTCGCCGGGATAATGGCCGCCAAGCGGACACCAGACCTGATACCGCTCTGCCACCCCATCCTTATCGGCGACGTCAGGATTGAGTTCAATATTGACGAAAAAGAAAGCACGGTGGAAATCACCACCACCGTTGAGAGCACCGGGAAAACCGGCGTCGAAATGGAGGCCCTCACCGCCACCGCCGTCGCCGCCCTCACCATTTACGATATGTGTAAAGCGGCTGACCGGGGCATAAAAATAGAAAATATCCGCCTCATCAGGAAAAGTGGCGGGAAAAGCGGCACCATAACCCTTGAAGATAATAAATAATTGTTATATACTATTGCACCACAGCATTAATTGGGGGTAATAATCATGAAGCTATCATGTTTGCAGGAGAATCTTAACCGGGGACTCAACGTGGTAGGGAGGGCGGTTGCCACTCGAACTACCCTGCCCATTACCAATAATATCCTTCTCACCACCGAACAGTCTCGCCTCAAGCTCGCCGCTACCAATCTGGAAATGGCCATTACCTGCTGGATTGGTGCCAAGATAGAAGAAGAAGGTGCCATCACCGTGCCCGCCCGGCTGCTCACCGAGTTTATCAGTTCCCTCCCCAACGATAAGATAGATATCAGCCTTTCACCTCGCACCAAGACTCTGGAACTGAAATGCGCCCGTTTCGAGGCGCGCATCAGCGGCGTCGATGCCAAGGACTTCCCGCCCATACCCAAGGTCGAAGAAGGCATCACCACCAAAGCAGAGGTGGCCGCTCTCCAGCAGGGTATCAATCAGGTCGCCTTTGCCGCGGCCACCGAGGAGTCACGGCCGGTGCTCACCGGCATTGATGCCCAATTCAAGGATGATTCACTGACGCTGGCGGCGGCTGATGGTTTCAGACTGGCCGTCTTTCACTTACCGCTCACCACCCCGGTTGAACAACCGATTGAGGTCATCATTCCTGCCCGCACTCTCTCTGAACTAAACCGCCTGATTGCCGACCAGGAGGAACCGGTTGAAATAACGGTGAACCCCAACAAGAGCCAGGCACTGTTCCGTTTGAAAGATATTGAGCTGGTCTCACAGCTCGTTCAGGGAACGTTCCCCAATTACACACAGCTTATCCCTCAGAGCTTCAATACGCGCATGGTAGTCAGCGTTGACGAATTTCTGAGAGCCACGAAGACAGCCTCAATTTTTGCCCGTGACGGCAGCGGCATTGTCCGCCTGGTCGTTACTCCAGGTTCAGCTAAAACCCCGGGCAAACTGACTGTTTCTGCGCGCTCCGAGGAGATAGGTGATGACGTTGGTGAGATTGATGCCACGGTTGAGGGCGAGGAAGCCAAGGTTGCCTTTAACGGCAAATATCTCACCGAGGTTCTCAGCGTTCTCCACGAGACACAGGTGGCACTGGAAACGACTAACTCCTCAAGCCCGGGGGTCATCCGCCCGGTAGGC
>SOKS01000154.1 GCA_004375725.1 Dehalococcoidia bacterium
TCCAAGCCAGTTCTCGGTGCCGGCAAGATGGTATTCAATCCCGGCCCGGGCGAAATCAAAGCCGCCCCATATCCCCACGTTGTCCAGAATGAGTTTGCAGTTTTTAAGATTGGATAGAATCTTATTCTTCGGGATTGCCTGATAATCTCTGTGGTCGGCCACAATCAATATGGTATCAAACTGCCCAAGGTCATCCGGAAAGCGGAACGTCTCAGCGCCGCATATCTGTTTGATCTCTTCTGCCGTGTAGTATGGGTCATGTACTTTTACCGCAATGTCTTTTTGTTTCAGATGGGACACAATCCGTAACGTTGGACTCAATGTATGGACTTTGAGGTCTCCTTTATAAGCCAGCCCGAGGATGCCCACTTTACGGCCACCTTTTTTAATCACGTTTTCAGCCACCATGATGGGCAAATTCCGGTCGGTATCGATTGCCGAGTTTAAGATACTGAGCCTGTCCGCATCTTTGGTGCCGGCCAGCACATACTGACTGGCAAGTGGAATACAGTAACCTCCGGTGCCGAAGCTGGGATGGTAGGTACCGATGTTCCATTTCGTGCCCACGAGCGCCAGCACTTCCCGCATATCGATATCGGGATAGGCCAGCGATAATTGATTGGCCAGCGTAATTTCCACGTGCCGGTAAGCATTCTCGATGCTCTTGACCAGTTCCGCATGGCGATGGTCTTTGGCCTGTAATATGGTATCACAGACAATGCCGAGGACTTCTTTCATCAGCGTTGTAGTCTCAGGCGTAGTACCCCCAACCACCCTCGGCAGGTTCTTCAGGCTTTTCTCCGGGCTGATAAACCAGTCGCGGCGCGGTGCCACGCCAACCAGTATATCCCTGCCCACCTTTGCCCCCTTTTTCTCGAAGGCAGGTATAATTGTCTTTTCGGTTGTGTTCGGAGTCAGCGTTGATTCAACGATTACGAGCGGCGGGAATTTCATACTTTCCTTATTAAAAGCGGACAACTTTTCCATCACATCAATGAGAACACCATCATAGGGAATGTCATCCTTTTCGGTGGGGATACATATCAAATGTACCGGTATGTCTTCACTGATAAGCTGCTGCCACTCGGTGGTTGCCCGCATCATGCCGGAGGTGACCAGCGGTTTGGTGTCAAAGCCTAGCCAGTACTCGATATTAGGTATCGGCAGGATGCCCTTGTTTATCTTTTCAACTTTGCCGGCATCAATGTCCGTTCCCAGACACTTCACACCCTTGCTGGCGAAATAGGCCATTGACGAATAACCGATATAGCCGATTCCCCAGACGCCTATGGATTTTTCACCGCTCAGCAATTTTTCTTTCATCGTCATCTTATACCTGCTTATCTTTCATTTTAGAACCAGTCAGCCGTAAGAACAACCCTTCATACTGTTCGGCCACTCTGTCCAGCGAGTACTCTGTCATAATTGTATCTCCCTCAGCTGCCTTGATGCCACTATCGATAACCCGGCTGATTTCTTCGAGCTGGTCGACCAGGTGCAGGTTGGGCGATTTTATTTCGGGAACCCCTCCCACCCTGGTGGCGATAACCGGCCTCCCCAGAGCCAGCGCCTCCAGCACCACATTGGGCATCTGCTCGCATATTGAAGGTAAGAGCAGCGCATCACCTGATCTGATTATTGACAGTGTCTCATCGTGTGGTTTTTCTCCAAGCAGCAATATATTTTCCGCGAGACCCAGACGCTGAATTAATTTTTCAATGCGGGCGCGTTCAGGACCATCCCCAACCAGTATCAGTTTGAACTTTTGCTGCCAACCCGCCAAAACCTTGATTAAATTATAAACATTTTTGGTCCGTATCAGTGCCCCTACCTGTATTAGAAATAATTCATTATTCTCAATGCCTAAAGCTACGCGTATTTTCTTAATGTCCGTTCTTTCTTTTGCCTGGTTAATCGCCGCCGTCTCAAGTAGTGTATTGCAGATGACCTCGATCTCGGCGCTGGTACTGGTGGATATTTTTTCAGCGGTATCCTGGCATTGCACTACCAGCACTTTGTGCTTACCCAGACGAATGGTCAGCCTTTCCGCGATGAAATTGAGCAGAGCCAGAGGCGGAATTGCCAACTGGAACCATTTCCGACCGCAGAAGTGCCCCAGCAGCGTAACTGATGGGATACCAAATTTTCGGGCGATGCGGGTGGCCGGCAACGTTGGGACGTAGCTGAGGTTATAGATTATGTCAATCTCTCTGCCCCGCAACCATCTTTTCAGATATGGATACAGCCTTAGAGCAAAGATAAACCGGCGTATGAGATTTCCCGTGGCAAACGGTCGAGAAATCTCTATTTCATCTTTTTTCTCATAATCGGCTTCTCCGCCACGTCTGGCAGTGATAACATGAATCTGGTGACCTTTCCGGGTGAGCGCGCCGCATAGTTTCCACAGCGATAATTCGGCACCACCATAGGGGTAAAAATGCTCCGATACCACAAGGATTTTCATTTCTGATTAATAATCCACAACGCTGCCTGTAAAAGGTCACTCGCAGTGTAATCGGGTGAACCTGGCTCGACTTCGGTCTCGCCAGTATTTGCCGGAATCAACACGGTACGACAGCCCACATTTTTTCCGAGTTGAATATCCAGCGGCTTGTCCCCTACCATGAAGGACTGCTTGAGGTCGATATCATGTTCACTCACTGCCTGCATGACCATTTTCGGCTTTGGCTTGCGACATTCGCAGTTGTCATTTGGGTGGTGAGGGCAGTAGTAAATGCCATCAATGCGGGCACCTTCCTCAGCTAATTTCCCCAGCATTTTCTGATGAATTCGGCCGAGCGTATCTTCGGTAAAATAGCCACGGGCCACGCCAGACTGATTGGTAATCACGATTACTTTGTAGTCGTGCTCATTGAGCAACTTGATGGCTCTGGCGGTATTCGGAAATAGCTCAAAATCCTCGGGACGACTGCAGTACGGCACATCTATGGCCATCGTCCCGTCCCGGTCAAGAAATATGGCGCGGTTAGCCATTGACTTGTTTCTCCACTATTTCCTCAAGGATTAAATGACATGGATTATTTTACTTCCTTCCGGTTCGAAGGAAAATTCCAGAGCCGGCAGGTCACTGAGTGCCTTTCTGACCATCGTTTGCTTCGATTTCGGGCAGTACAGGAGCAAAAAACCACCTCCCCCAGCACCAAGCACCTTGCCACCCAGTGCTCCAGCGTTAAGCGCCCTTTCATAACACTCGTCAATCTTATCATTGCTAATGCCGCTGACCAGCTCTTTCTTCAATTGCCATCCGCGGTCCAGCGTGCCGCCAAAAATACTGGCCGCAGCATTACTATTGAGCTGGTCTTTCAGTTCAATGGCCATATCACGCATTTTACTCAGGCTCGCCATATTGTTGGGCTGCTGCGTTTTTTCCTTCAGTTCCTGTAAAATGCTGCGGGTTTCATGAATATCGCCCGTGTACAGTAGCAGCAGGTTTTGAATCAGCTCTTCTTTATGTTCTGCTGACCAGATAATCGGCTCGGTGGTGACGCTTTCATCCGGGTTGAACTGAAAGTAGCGGAAGCCGCCGTAGGCGGCGATGTACTGGTCCTGCTTGCCGACCGGCTCGCCCAGGATGTCAATTTCAATATGACACGCTTCTCTGGCGAGTTCTTCCGCAGACTTCAGGATTCCCTTATAGGCATAGAGGGCATTAAGCAGACCCACGGTGAAGCTGCCGGAAGAGCCAAGCCCGGCCCCGGCATGAACATCAGCCACCGAGGCAATCTCTATACCCCGATTGATCCCGACCAGCTTCAGGGCTTCCCTGACCAGTGGATGGCGCACTTCGTCAACACTATCAACGATTTCTGTTTTGGCGTAGTAACTGACCCTTATGGCATTGGTGAAGCGCTTGTTGACGATAATGTACATGTATTCGTTTATCGCTGTGCTCACCACCGCCCCCGGTTCATTCCGGTAAAAACTCCGTAAATCGGTGCCGCCCCCGGCGAAGCTGATTCGGAATGGGGTACGCGTAATTATCATCACGCTGCCCCCTTCACAAAATCCTCGAAAACCTGTCGCTGTTCCGGCGTTCCGATATCGTAAAATCGCTGCCGTGTAATATAGACGGCCATCTCACTCTGTTCTATCAGGCGCCGATATATCCCTTCCTCAAGAGACACCTTAGTTCCCTGCACCACAAAATCCAGCGTTTCTTTCTGAAGAACTATGGCGCCCGCTTCCACGTACCTCAGGTCTGGCAAGGTGCTCTCCTTATCATATCTTACCACCATTTTATCGCGGTCAAGAGCAATGTTATTTGTAACGCCGGTATCCGCCTTATTATTATAGACTACCATAAGAGCTTTTCGCCCCAGTCGTAAGTATTCCTCTTCTACTTTGCGGTAATCAATCGGCAGGTAGGTATCCCCGTTCAGCACCAGGAAGTGTCTATCCAGCATAGCCTGTGCCTGCTTCAGAGCACCTCCGGTACCGAGTAATTTTACACTTTCCTCACTGTATTTGATATTTACGCCCAGCTTGTGGCCATTGCCAAAAAAATTCTTTACCTGTTCCCCGAGATAGCCAGCACATATGATGATGTCCTTTATTTCCTGATTTTCCAGCAGCCGTATTATGTAGTAGAGAAAAGGCCTGCCGGCGAAATGTAACATTACTTTAGGCGTATCTCTGGTCAGTTCTCCCAGCCTTGTACCTAAACCACCCGCTAAAATGACCGCCTGCATGATTGGTTCCTCAGGCCAGTTCGGCCAGTATCTCTTTTATCGCCAGGCAAATTGCTCTCTTAGAATTGAGTTTTGGCTTCCAGCCCAATTTTTCCATTCGTGACGTTTCCAGGCATATGCGGGGGACATCGCCGGGCCAGCCCCGACTTCCCCCGGTAAATTTCAACTCTATCTCAGATAACCCCATCCGCTCCAGAAGCAGGCGACTGATCGTCGTTACATCAATTACATCACTATTGCCCAAGTTGAAAACATTGACCTGCCCGCCTGAGTGCTGGAAACCATAGAGCATGCCATCCACACAGTCGCTGACATGTATGTAGGACTTGGACTGTCTACCATCACCGAGTATTTCCAGTTGCCCGGCGTTCTTTTTCAACTTGTGAATAAAATCATAGATCACACCGTGGGTTGCCCTGGAACCAACCACATTGGCGAAGCGGAAGATCCAAGCCTGCGTGTTGAATAAATGGCAGAATGCAGAGAGCAGCCCCTCGCTGGCCAGTTTGGCAGCGCCGTACAGAGATATGGGCTGCAATGGGCCATGGTCTTCAGAAACAGGCTCACCAGATGTCTCGCCATACACTACACTGCTTGAGGCAAAGACGATTTTACTGATATCCTGCTGCCGCATTGTTTCCAGGACATTGTAGGTGGCGATGGTTCCCTGCTTCAGGTCCGTTTCCGTATCGTGCTGGCCAATTCTAACATCCGGGTTGGATGACAGGTGAAATACAACGTCACTGCCCTTCATCGCGGCTGCCAGCCGGCCTCGATCCAGAAGGTCAGCCTGAACAAACCGGAACCCGGGGGTTTTTAAATGCTGGCCAACAAATTCCCGGCTTCCCGAACTCAGGTTATCGTAGACGGTTACCTCTCCGGTATTTATAAGCTGGTCAACCAGATGACTGCCAACGAAACCAGCGCCACCGGTGACAAAATATCTCATTCTCACAGCGAATCACGTAGTCGCTTCACGAGCACGTTCAGTATTACGCCGGCAAAGATGAATAGCGTGCCAACTGTGATCAGGAGCATCGCCACCATTGCTGTGCCCACGGCCAGTTCGTTGACTGTGAAAAGTGCTTTCAATACCAGAGCACCGGCCGCGATGCCTAAAATTATGGCGATGCCACCCGCCAGCCCGAAGAACAACAACGGTCTTCTCTCTGAAATCATCACCAGCACCCGATTCAGAACACCCATGCCGTGCTTTATGGGGTTCAATGTTGAGCCGTCCCTGGTATAAATGGCAGAAATGGGAACTTCGGCGATTTTAAGTCCTTTGGCCGTGGCCTCCGATATCGTCTCCGCTGAAATGGCCATCCCCCGCTCTTTTGGCTCAAGCACATTTATTGCCTTCCTGGAAAAGGCCCTGAATCCTGACTCTGTGTCAGATAGTGTGCTTCGAGAAAGTACGCGGGTAAAAAACGATATGATTTTCTGCCCGAGCTTGCGGTAAGCGGGAATGTTTTCACTGTGTTTCTGGCGCGACCCGATGGCTACATCGGCGCCATCGTAGATGGCATTCACCAGTGATGATATCTCTTCGGGGTTGTGCTGGCCATCGGCGTCCAGAAGAACCAGCACATCCGGGTTTCTTTTCTTCGCTTCGGCAAGCACGGTCTGTACTGTGGCCCCGTAGCCGCTGTTTCTCTCGTGCTGGACAACCGTGGCGCCGGCCAGTCTGGCTACCTGTGCAGTGTGGTCGGAGCTGCCATCATCAACCACCACCACCTCATCGGCAAATTGCCGCGCCTGTAGAATAACGCTGCCGATATATTTCTCCTCGTTATAAGCTGGCATGCCGACAATTATGGTCTGTTTTTCTGTTTTCTTCATTTCTCCGCTGGTTAGAGCAAGGAGTTCCTGCTATTCTACAATTTCTTTCTTTGCTCGTCATTATAACATATGTACGGTTCAAGTTGCCCCTGGTATCGATGAAAATTAATGCTAAAACACGTGATTTACAATGCCCCTGTTTTCAGGTAAAATA
>SOKS01000016.1 GCA_004375725.1 Dehalococcoidia bacterium
GCACCGAGCTTGCGGATATGGTCGCGGTAGACCTTTAACTCCGACCCACGGGCAAAGGCGACGTTCTCAAAGGTGTTGAAAAGCGTTGACGGCTCCTTTACCTCCTTCAGTTCTTTCACCAGTTGCTTCGTGATACGCCCATCGGTGAAGTGACTCGTATTCAGGCTGGCGTAAAGTTTGGCCGTTTTGCCGGGGAGGCGGGGCACATCGGGCATGACCAGAACAACCCAGTGGCGGGGCAAAGGTGGGAGTTGTGTCAACATCTCGCCTCTTCCCGCCATCATTGCCGTGCCACCGTGGAGGAAAAAGGGCACATCCGAGCCAAGCTGCGCCGCAAGTTCAAATAACTTTTCCTCCGGCAGGTTCAGCTCCCAGGATTCGTTCAGGCCGCGCAGCGTGGCAGCCGCCGCGCTGCTATCACCCCCCAGTCCTGAAATCAGGGGAATACGGCTCTCTACGTCAATAGCGATTCCTCTGGTAACGCCTATCGTCTCTTGTACCAGGTTCACCGCCCGTGAGACAAGGCTTTTCTCCGCTGACCATTGCGGCGAGTCTGTCCTGATATCCACCGACTGGCTGGCTCGAAAGGTGAGTCGGTCGCAGAGGCTAATGGTCTGGATGACGCTCCTGATTTCGTGATAGCCATCCGGGCGTCTGGCGAGCACCTCAAGGGTTAAATTCAGCTTGGCTGGCGCCAGAATGGTCAGCATAACACCTTCTTCTTCTGCCATTGCGCGTATGCCTGCCGCAGTTGCGCCCATTCCTCAAGGGTCAAAGTCTCGGCTCGACGCTGTGGCGCTATGCTGGCTTCCGCCAGCACGCTAAGTACATCGGCCTTGGGCCAACCCAGTCCCTGCGCCAGTGAGTTGGCGAGCTGCTTGCGGGGGCTGGCGAAGCCCGCCCTGACCGTTCCAAAGAAGCCCTCGGTATCATCCACCGCCACCGCCGGTTTGGGGTACAGGTCAATGCGCAGTATGGCGGAATCGACCTCTGGCGCCGGGTAAAATGAATTCGCCGGTACCTTGCCGATGATGGTGGGCCGACCGTAAAACTGCACGCTGATGCTGAGGAGGCTCCTTTTTCCCGGTCCGGCAACAATGGCCTCGGCCACCTCTTTCTGCACCATCACCACCATCAAATCTGGCTTTAGCGTTGCTTCCAGGAAGTGGCGCAGGACAGGGGAGGTGATGTAGTAGGGGAGGTTGGCCACCACCTTGTACCGCTCTGGCCTGGCCAGTAGCGTCGCCGGCTCAATTTTGAGGATGTCCTCGTTGATGATCATAACATTGGGAAAAGAAACCAGTTCTTGTTTCAAAAAGTTAGCCAGTTTATCGTCAAGCTCGATGGCGATGACCCGCCGCGCCCTCTGGGCAAGCTCTCTGGTCAGGATTCCCAGCCCCGGCCCAACCTCCAGAACGATATCATCGGCGGTGAGTTCGGCCGCAGAGAGTATCCGCTGCAGTACGTCACCATCGATGAGAAAGCGCTGCCCCAGCCGTTTCCTTGCCCTTAAATTAAAACGGCGCAGCAATTGTTTGGTTTCGGCCAGCAGCGATTCCTCTTTCAAATGGCACCCGCCTGTATATTGCTCCTGAAAATAGTGAGGCCGTGCACCTGCCCTCGACCCTGACCAATAGCTTGCTCGGGCCAGCCAGCTCCAGCCAGGCAACCCTGCGACACCCGGAAAATACTATTTACCGCTGCTTCCTCTCGGACCTGACGGGATTCATAGCCTTCCGCCGCGCAAGACCCGGCCTTCAACACCACTTGACCAGAGTAGTCCTACCAGACAAGAGCCTCAAGCTGGAATTCAACCCTGCTGTAGCGGATTGCAGGTTCAGGGCACCGCTAGCTCCCCG
>SOKS01000007.1 GCA_004375725.1 Dehalococcoidia bacterium
GCACCTGTCGATTGCGTCCTTTCCTGAGATGGCAGAACGGTCCATTACCATAAATTCAATCTCGAAGACCTATTCTCTTACCGGGTGGCGCGTTGGGTGGGCCATTGCCAGTGACCGGATTACGAAGGAGATTAGGAAGGTTCACGATTTCCTGACGGTGGGCGCGGCGACTCCTTTGCAGGAGGGCGCGGCTTTTGCCTTAACGCTGGGTGAAGGATATTATCGATGGCTGGCAGAATTCTATCAAAATGCCAGGGATACCTTGTATTATGCTCTCCTGGAAACCGATTTGCACCCGTATAAACCAGCCGGGGCTTACTACATCATGTGCGAATGTACTGACTTCATGCAACGGCATCAACTGCCAAATTCTCTGGAGCTGGCCTATTTCCTGGTAAAGAATATCGGAGTCGCTACCGTGCCGGGAAGCTCGTTTTATTCTGACCCCGGCTACGGACAATTCCAAATACGGTTTTGTTTCTGCAAGAATCCGGAGACGCTGCAAAAAGCACAGTCTTATCTTTCAAAAATACCGAAAGCAGCACGTGACCACTGACCTGTTCCTGAATAACTCAGTGAAGTGTCTATAATTTTAGTAATTCTTCAAGAGGCGCGTCGGCTGAAACCGGCCCCACTATTGCCAGACGGAGCTTCTCGCCGGTCAGTAGTTCATGGGCAAGCTGCTGCAGCTCTTCCACGGTTATTTTATCAACTATGGAGACGACCTCGTCAACGGTGAGGATACGTTTGGCGAGCAGTTCCTGCCCGCCCATCCAGCCGGCCACACTGCGGCTGTCCTCCATGCGCAGCAGCAGCCGTCCTTTGGAAAATTCCTTGGCCTTGTTCAGTTCCGGTTCCGGAATTGTCTCCTTGAGCTGAGCCAGTTCCTCAATGACCGCTTTTACGGCCACATTTAAATTTTTAATATCAACGCCGGCAGCGATGATGAGTGAGCCGGTATCGAGGAAATGGTCAACGTAGCTGCTGATGCTGTAGGCCAGTCCCAGCTTGTCCCGAATATTGGCGAACAGGCGGCTGCTCATACCATCGCCGAGGATAACGTTGAGCAAATCAGCGACAAACCTCTTGGGATGGAGAAGTGGCAGGCCTGGTAGCGCCAGGCAAAGGTGCACCTGCTCAAGCTCCCTGGTTTCAATACGCAGCCCGGGAAACTGTTTTTCTTCGTAGGCGAGGTATCCGGGACGGGACGGCCGTCTCGCCCAATTGCCCAGCGCCTGTTCGATCATGTCCACCATTTCTTCGTGCTGAATGTCCCCGGCGGCAGCGACCACAGTATTGCCCGGCTGGTAATGATTGGCAAAGTAATCGAGCATAAGCTCCCGGGTGATATTGCTGATTGAATCACGGCTGCCGGCGATATCGCGCCCCATTGGGTGCTTGGGCCAGAGCAGCTCGTCAATGAGCATCCCCACCCGCTGCGAAGGTGAGTCGTTGCTCATGTTTATCTCCTCGATGATGACCTGGCGCTCCTTTTCCATATCTTCCGGGTCAAAGCGGGAATTGACGAGCATGTCAACCAGCACATCAAGGGCGGTCTCGAGGTGGGGTCGGGCCACTTTGCACCAGTAAACGGTGAGTTCCTTATCCGTGCCGCCGTTCAGAATACCGCCCACGCCTTCGATGGCCGTAGCTATATCCCTGGCGACAGGTCGCTTCTCCGTGCCGCGGAAACACAGATGCTCGATGAAGTGGGAGATGCCGGCGTGGGCATCAGCTTCATATCGGGAGCCGGTGCCGATGAAGAAACTGATTGACACCGAGCGGGTCTGGGGCATGCTTGAGGTCACGATGCGGAGGCCGTTATCCAGTGTGCTTTTCTG
>SOKS01000141.1 GCA_004375725.1 Dehalococcoidia bacterium
GATGCGTGGGAGGGGAAGGGGGAGAAATAGACATAGAGGGGGAAACTTAGAGGAGGTTGATATGATGGAGGCTCATTTAGGTGTTATAACCTGTGATAAGTGTGGGGAACTTATGAACAAGGAACAAAATGTAATTATTATAGCCGAAGGAATCATAGAAAAGGCTAATACTGAGATTGATTTTCAAGGTTCTTCAGTAAGATATGCATGTCATAGAGGTTGCTGGGATGGGGTGGAGGAGGGATAACTGGAGTGAAATATGAATTATTGGTTAGTTGTTGGTGCTGTTAAAAATTGGGACACAGCGTTTGAACATGGAAATATTTGGGGACTTAAAAAATCCCAGCAACATTTATGGGACACTCTATCTGAGGGTGATAGAGTTCTTTTTTATGCTACACAGCCAGTTGGTGGTGTAATCGGACATGGCATAATTCGAACCAAGTTCAGACAGGGTAAGCCATTATGGCCCGAGGAATTACGCAAACATGAGATTATATGGCCTTTACGCTTCGAATTTGATGTGGAATCATGCTTGCCACGCAGAGAGTGGAATGTTAGCAAGATTATTTCAAAAGAAATATGGCCTAGAGCAGGGTTCCAGTTGATTAGCAGAGATATAGCTGAAGAACTTATTAATGTTCTTGGTGAAAATAAATATACTATTGAGGAAGTTAAGCCGATCTTAGTTAGAGAAAGTGTTGAAGAATATGGAGAAGCTTCAGAATTGGGAAAAAGCCTAATCCCAACGCATGAAGAATTACAGATAAAATTGATGGAAATTGGTAAACTGCAAGATTACATTGTGGAAAAAGAGTATCCATTTGACATTGGAAGACTCGATGTAGTGTGGAGAAGAGTAATAAATTCAGTACCAACATATGTGTTTGAAGTCCAAATTGGTGGTGATATTTATCATGCACTTTCCAAGTTAAAGCATGCTTTTGATTTATGGAACAGTCATATATTTATTATTGCGGCTGAAAAGGATTATGATAAAGCTAATCTTTTACTTTCTGGCACTTTTCATGAGATTGAACAACGCATTAAGTTTATTGAACTAAGTAAAATAAAAGAGCTTCATGAACGTAAAAAGGCATATTTTAATCTCGAGAAAGAGTTAGGCATTTAGTATTACCCTCAGTTTTTAAAATGAAAAACGCTGAAATAGCTCAAATCTTTCTTGACATCGCGGAACTTTTAAAGCTGAAGAAGGACAACATCTTCAAGATACGGGCGTATGAGAAGGCGGCGCATGCTATTGAAGAGCTGTCGGTAGGTGTGGAGCAGCTGGTGGTGGAGGGGAAATTAAAGGAAATCCCGGGGGTGGGGGAGGCCATAAATAAAAAAATCATTGAGATGGTGACCACGGGAAGATTGGACTACTACGAAAGGCTGAAGGCCGAGTTTCCGGAAAGGGAACACTCTGCGCAGGGAAAACGGTAAAATGACACGTACCGCAGAACAGGCGACATCTTCAAAATCGCTGCTGACCAGTGATGCGGAGGCAATCAGGCACCTGGAGCAGGAGATTGCCGGCGGCCGGCACTGGTATGTTGCCCTGCTGGAAGCGATGGGGATGTGGAGCTCCGCGGCGGAAGACCATCACGGCCGGAAGTACCGTTATCTCATTGCCGGCGAGGCCTTCGACTGGCTGCTGCTGGCGGAGCGCCTCTGCGAGGTGGTTGACAGCCTGCTGCCGGTGGATGAAAAAGAAGCGCTTCTTTTCTACGCCAGACCGCCCATGAAACTCAGCGCCGGGGAAGTCAAATCACTTATCGGGCAGAGCAAATATCGCCAGTACCTGAACTACTTCTACGGTGTGACTGTGGAGCAGGCGCTGATAATGGCCGTCGAGGAAGAGGTGCACAAAGAAAGGCGGGTATCCGGCTATAATAACGATGTTGATGTCAGCAACGAGACATACCGTCGAATATACGGCGAGGCGAGACAGGCATTGCTAAAACGCTTCCGGAAGGAAGCAGGTTATCCACAACTGCGGTCAACCACGCTGGCCGAGATGAAGGAATTTTCCTACTGGCTGTTTAAATATCGTATTGAGCAGTGCGAGCCGGCCAAGGTGGCCAGCGATACCAGGAAGGCGCTTGATTACTTGAAAGGGCAATGGACCAGACAGGGTGTTTTTAGCGTGCTTGCTGCCGAGGATATATCCGCCGCGCGCCCGTGATGATGGTCACCTTGCTGGCTTGGTATTCTCCGTTTCTTTTGGCGCCCGTACCACAAGCACCGGCACATTTGCCGTACGCAGGACCTTGTCGGTGATGCTGCCGAAGGTAAGCCGGCTGAGCCCGGAACGGCCGTGAGTTGACATGGCAATAAGGTCTACCTTGAGCTCATCCGCCGCTTTGACTATTTCCTCTCTGGCTTTGCCGATGGCCACTTTGGTCTTGACGTTTATCCCTTTGCTTTTCAAGCATTCTCCGGTCTTGTTCAGGTATTCCTTGGACTTTCTGGTAATGTAGGCTATCTCTTTATCCGTATAGGGCACCTGAACGCTTGCCTCTCCGGCAATCACGTAATGGGCCAGCGAGGTTAATACCTGAAAGAGTATTACCTCGGTTTTCACACTTGGAGCTATCTTGGAGACGAGCCTCTCCACATGATCCAGGGCCGCTTCACCGGCTTTGGAACCATCCAGTGGAACCAGGATTCTCTCGAACATATCCTGCCTCCTCAGAGTTTATTAATTTGCTCTTTCAGCCGCTCCAATCTGTCAGTTATAGTGTACAGCTTCTGTCGCTCCTTATCAATAACCGATTTTGGAGCTTTGGTTAAGAATTCTTGATTATCCAGTCGGGCTTTCAGGCGGGCTATCTCATCCTGGCTCTGGTCTGTTTCCTTTTGCAGCCGTTGCCTCTCCGCTTCCAGGTCGAACATGCTGGACATCGGGATGACTACTGTCGAATGGGTGAGCTGCAATACCACCGTGTTATCTCCCGCCTTGCCGCTCGCCCCACCTTTTGGAAAAGAGACAGGATTTGCCCGCGCCAGTATCTTGATAGCTTGAGCATAGGGGGCGATGGTCTGGTTAAGAAGAGATTCGGTATAGATTTGTGCCTCAACCCATATGTTGTTCTCAACTTTATATTGAGCCCTGGCATTGCGGATGGCACTTATTATTTCTATTATGGCTTCCATGTCGTCTTCTATGTGTGGGGCAATCGTGGCTTCGTCGGTCTCAGGATAGGCGGCAATCATGATGGACTCTGCTTCCTGCCAGTCCGCAGGCAGGGAGCGTTTCAGGTTCTGCCACAGTTCCTCGGTGACGAAGGGCATGTAGGGATGCAGCAGTCGCAGTGAGGTCTCAAATACATGAACCAGTACCGGCAGCGGCGATGGCAACTTGCTATCGGGTTGAAGGCGGATTTTGGCGAACTCGATATACCAGTCGCAATACTCGCCCCAGAGGAAATCGTGTATCTGTCGCAGGGCTTCACCAAGCTGGAATTCATTCGTCAGGCTGGCGACGCTCGCCACGGTACGGTTGAGCCGACTCAAAATCCAGCGGTCTTCAAGTGGCAGCCGGTCTGGACTGATTTCGAGGGCAGTCATTCCGGGTTCAATGCTCCGGACGACAAATCGTGCCGCGTTCCACAGCTTGTTGGCGAAGTTGCGGCCGGCTTCCAGCCTGGATGATGCCAGCTTGATATCGTTGCCGGGAGCCGTGCCGGTGGAGAGGGCAAAGCGCAGGGCATCGGTGCCGTACTGCTCAATGGTATCGATGGGGTTGAGCACGTTGCCTCTGACTTTGCTCATCTTCTCCCCTTTCTCGTCGCGGATAAGGCCATGCAGGAAGATGGTATGGAAGGGAATATCGTCGCAGTCGGCAATGCCCATCATTATCATGCGGGCCACCCAGAAGAAGAGGATGTCGTAGCCGGTCTCCATAACCGATGTCGGGTAGAAATAGCGGAGGTCTTCGGTCTCGTCCGGCCAGCCGAGGGTGGAATGTGTCCACAGCGCCGAACTGAACCAGGTATCAAGGACGTCAGGGTCCTGCTCCAGTCTGGCTGAGCCGCATTTCTGGCAGGCGGTGGGGTCCTCGACGGAAACGGTAAGCTCATCGCAGTCCTGGCAGTACCATACCGGGATGCGGTGTCCCCACCACAACTGGCGGCTGATGCACCAGTCGCGGATGTTCTCCATCCAGTTGAGATATACCTTGGTGAAGCGCTGGGGAACAATATTTATCCGCCCGCTGGTCACTGCCTCAATGGCCGGTTTCGCCAGCGGTTCGGCGCTGACAAACCACTGCTGGCTGGCGATGGGCTCAATCATGGTCTGGCAGCGGATGCAGTGTCCCACGGCGTGGGAATGCGACTCAATATTGATAAAGAGCCCGTCTCTTTTCAGGTCCTCTATAATTGCTTTCCGGCAGGCGAAGCGGTCCATACCGACGTAAGGCCCGGCGTTCTCGTTCATGGTGGCGTCGTCGTTCAGTATGTTGACGAAGGGTAAACCGTGGCGCTGCGCCACCTCAAAGTCCACCGGGTCGTGTGACGGTGTGATTTTTACCGCCCCGGTGCCGAATTTTGGGTCAACTGCTTCGTCGGCGATAATCGGTATGACGCGGTGTACTGCGGGCAGGATAACCTTTTTGCCCACCATATTCTTAAAACGTTTGTCTTTGGGGTTGACCGCTACCGCCGTATCACCGAGTATCGTTTCCGGGCGGGTGGTGGCTACGGTGATAAATTCTTTATCGTTATCGGCCAGAGGATAGCGGACATGGTACAGGTGCCCGCCGATATCCTTGTGCTCTACTTCAAGGTCGGAGAGTGCCGTGACGCAGCGGGGACACCAGTTGATAATGCGCTCGCCCCGGTAAATCAAGCCTCTATCGTAGAGCCGGACAAAGGCAGTGCGCACCGCCCGGCTCGGCCCCTCGTCCAGTGTGAACACCTCCCGGTCCCAATCACAGGAGATACCAAGTCGCTGGTGTTGTTCTGAGATGGTGCCACGGCAGCTATTCGCCCATTGCCACATCCTTTCCAGGAACTTATCACGGCCCATCTCGTGACGGTCTATTCCCTCCGCGGCCAGCATCTTCTCCATCACCACCTGCGCGGCGATGCCGGCATGGTCGACGCCGGGCAGCCAGAGCGTCGGCTCGCCCTTCATGCGGTGCCAGCGGGTTAATATGTCCTCCAGGGTGGCGGTCAGCGCGTGGCCGAGGTGCAGCTCGCCGGTGACGTTGGGCGGAGGCATGATGATAACGAAGGGTTTTTTATCCGGGTCAATTTTTGGCTTGAAGTAGCCCTTATCCAACCAGAACCGGTACCACTTCTGTTCTACATTTCCCGGCTCGTACGCCTTGGGCATTTCGTGTTGAGTATTTATTTTTTCCACCATTCCTATCTCTTCCTATTATTAGCAACTCTGCAATAGATAGCTGCGGTTTTCATGTCTCCTTCTCCGGTTGGGTTTTAGCGATATACTGACTTGCCATGTGTTCCATTTCGTATATCAAACGAAGTAGTTCAGCGGTAAACATTAGTGTGCTTTCCGCACGTTTTTTCTCTGGTTTCTCAATAAGGTGGGTTGCTTTGCCTCCATGCTCTCTAATGAGACTAACCCATTTAGTCATGGGTGGAGTAATATAACCTTGCTCACTAAGGAAAGTAAGATAGGATGCAAATGTTTCTTTTTCCTTCGCGCCTTTTTCAACAGAAACATGCATTAATATTTTTCTGCATAATAACTCACAAGCAGTGTAAGCACGCACAGACATACAATTCCTTGCCTCTTGGTACGCTTCTTTTACTTCTTGAGGTAGACCCTCAATAATTGGACCAAACAACATTGAAGGATAAAGGCTACCGTCATTCAAGACAGACCCATAGCCACAATCCGTGCAGAGCACCCATTTTACCGTTCCTAAGGGAGTTTCATAAACAGATACGACAATACCGGAAACCTTAGTATTACAATGTCCACATGTATACGTGTATCGACTTTCCGGTTGTCTAATATCAGGAGTTTTCAATGGCTCAGTACCTGTAAACCTCATTTCTTTACCCCCTTCCACTTTGGCTTATTCCAAGAGAGTGAACAGTGCATTTATTGAAGTCCCAGCTTACGTTTTAATCCTTTATGCCAAGCTTCTACCTCTTACCTAAAATCTCCACCACCCTGTCCAGTATCTTATCCGCAACCTCTCTCTTTGTCAGTAGAGGCAGGTTTTCTGCTTTTCCTTTTTTGTCGATGATGGTGACCTTATTGGTATCCACGCCGAAGCCGCTATCGGCGCTGGTGATATCGTTGGCCACGATTAAGTCAAGGCTCTTTTTCTCCAGCTTTTGCCTGGCGTTGGCGACCACGTCCTCGCTTTCCGCAGCGAAACCAACCCTGATAAAGTTACCCTGAACTTCGGTCAGGATGTCAGGAGTCCTCACCAGTTCCAGCGTCATGGTGTCGGCGCCCTTTTTGATTTTGGACTTGGCCGTGCTCTTCGGCTGGTAATCGGCGACGGCGGCGGCCATAATCAGGGCATCGGCCTTACTTACCGCCCTGGCTACCGCCTCCTTCATCTGGCGGGCGGTCTGGACATGAATGACTTCAACGCCGGTGGGGTCGG
>SOKS01000120.1 GCA_004375725.1 Dehalococcoidia bacterium
CCGGTTGATATCGAGTCCCTTTACCGGCACAGACAATTTCCGCGCCGATAGTTCGGGCCCAGTCGATTAATTCGCAAATTATCGCCGGCTGGTCCCCGTAAGCCAGCGAACAAACCACCCCTTTTTCGCTGGCCTTTTTCTTAAGTGCCAGCCCCAATAGCGCCTCCGTTTCAACATTTACCATGACCACGTGTTTCCCGGTTTCCATGGCGGTCCAGGCATGATGAGTCCCCACCTCGGTGACCCCGGTCGCCTCGATAATGACATCCAGCTCTGCCTGCAACAACTCGTCCGAGTTACCGGTCAGTATAACCTTGCCTCCAGCAGCACCGTCGTTAATCACGGACGAGGAGTCCCCGAAGGCGATGGCTTCTTCAGGCCAGCCGGCTTTGATACAGACCTGCTTTGCCTTTGCCAGGTCCAGCTCAGCGATGCCCACGAGTTGCATCCCCGGGGTTATTCTGGCCTGGGTTATAAACGCTGAACTGAAGGTCCCAGCGCCGATTACACCGATTCTGATAGGTTTTTTGATGGCTTCTCTTTGTTGCAGGAGAGTGTATAATCCCATTTTCCACCTCGCTTAAGACAATAACGCCACAGGCATGCTCTCAGTCATGCTAAACGTCAACTGCTGGATTAATGTTATCATTTCGGCGCTACAACTCCAAATTTTTACGAAGACACCGCAATGGTTCACTAACTCTAATTTTGACGCATTGTAAGTTTCTATTGTTTGAGTATAATCGGGAAATAAGCCATACCGGCAATAACCAGGCAGAAAAACGCAGATAAATAGAAAACGGTGGCTATCCCGAAGCCATCAGCTATGGAACCGGAGACAAAGGGCCCCAAGAACATGCCCACCGCATAAATAGCCTGATAGATTCCCATAGCGGTTGCCCGTTGCTGCGGAGCTACAGCTTGTATGCTTAAGGACATCAGTATCGTGCCCAGTATGCCTCTGCCCAGTCCATAAAAGACCATGGTTCCTTCTAAAAGGCCGACCTGATGAATCAAAGGGACAATAGATATCGCGCCACCCATCAGAATAGCGCCAAGGAGTATGGTAAACGAATTACCACGCCTCTTTACCAGTGGTACCACAAATAATGCCGCAACGGCAGATGCCGCCAGAGATAGCATGGTAATGGTGCCCAGGTCCGCGCTCGAAGCACCAATTTGAGCTCCATATACCGGTATAAACCCGAAAAGCCCCGACCAGTTGGCAAACTGTGACAGTATGCCCATAAACGAGACCACCAGTAGCAGCGGTTGAGCGGCTACTAGTATAAAGCTCCGCTGAGAATCCTGTTTAATCGGTTGTATTGATGGCTCTCTGGTGGCCAGAAGGGAAATTAGAGCCACTATCCCAAGTAAAGCCGCACCAAAGAAGGTATAATGGTAGCCACTCGTTTCCGCAATTATCCCCCCGCAATAAGTGGTTATTACCAGGGCCATACCCTGCACAAAATTGATTACGCCAATAGCACGTCGCGCGTCTTCTACTGGGTAGTAGGCAGCGAAGTAAATTGCAAAGGTAACCCAGGTCGCGGCGCCAATCCCGGTTACAATCCGGGCGAAGAAAAGAAGTGAGGTACTGGGTGCCAACCCGAGACCCAGGGCGCCGACACAATTCATCACGATACCGCCAGCAATTAAAAACTTGCGTCTGTTTATGGCATCAAATAATATGCCTATAGGTATCCGGAAAAGCATCTGGGGTATGGCGTAGGCGGCGACAATTGTTCCTACCACAGTTAAGCTGGCCCCGGTTGACTGAGCATATACCGGTAGAATGGGCACATAGAGATAAAGTGAAGCCCAGAAAAAGAAGGTTACGATACTGAATAAGATAATATGTTTCCGCTCAGATGGTGATGAAATGCCTGAAACTGATTTACGTGATAACAAAGTTCATTACCTGCGCACAGAGAGTTACGGAATGATTTTACATTATAACACTTGCCAGATAATAGTTTGCCACCGCGGTATGCATTTCTTACTAGTGTGATAAAAGTCCTATTAACCAGAGCCTGCAAAATATTACAATATGAAATAAAGAAGTAGGTACAGAAAGGTTTAGGCAATGAACAAAAACATTAGAACGGCATTAATAATAGGTTCAATAGTGATAGCAGTGCTTGTTTTAACTCCTTTAGTATATGGACTGTTCTCCGGAGGAAATAACTGGGGAAGTAGTTCAGCGTGGTCTGGAATGATGGGACCATGGATGATGACTGGATTTGGAGGTATATGGATGATGGGCATTTTATGGCTGGTGGCAGCAGGCTTTATTGTTTGGTTGATCGTATCTATCGTACGGGGCACCGGGAATACCCAAAACCAGGCCGCCGGAAGTTCGGTATCGGCTCTCGAAATACTCAAGAATAGATACGCGCATGGCGATATCAGCAAAGAGGAATTTGAAGAGAAGCGGAAAGCTCTTGAATAATAACCGGCTATAGCCCGATTCGAGCCGACACTTCCCGCATTCCCATAATAACATCGTTAATCAGGTCGGTCAGTTCCGTTCCCAGCATTTCCGTGCCTTTTTCAATCACAGAACGATTTACACCAGCGGCGAATGACTTGTCTTTCCATTTTTTCATTACGGATTTCACTTCCAGGTCCTGGACACTCTTTGATGGTCGAATGATGGCAACGGCACCAATAAGCCCGGTCAACTCTTCAACGGCATACAGTACCTTTTCCAGGTTAGTTTTTGGCTCGATATCGTTGCACAGAATCCAGCCGTGGGAGGCAACCGCGCGCACGTATTCTTCTGGCCAGCCCCTCTCGCGCAATATCTCCTGCGCTCTGGCACAGTGCCGCTCCGGAAATGTTTCATAGTCCAGGTCGTGTATTAACCCGATGATAGCCCACTTGTCTTCATCTTCGCCCATTTTCCGTGCCATATAACGCATCACTCCCTCGACGGCATAAGAATGTTTGAGCAGGCTATCACTCTTGACGAACTCTTTTAGCAGAGATAGCGCTTCATCATAGGCAGGCACATGTTCCGACATTTTACTGCTCCTTTCCGATTAATAATGGCTTATATGCGCGCCGCAATTGACCACCAGCGTATGACCCGTTATAGCACTTGATTCATCCGAGGCCAGAAAAACTGCGGCCGCGGCCACCTCGGCTGGTTCAATAAATTTTTTCAGTGAATAATGCCCGATGAGCCTTTCCATTACCGCTTCAAAGGAAATGCCCTGTGCTTCAGCTTTGGCTTTCGCATTGTTGATTACCCGCTCTCCACGCACCGCCGCCGGACTGATACAATTGACGCGGATGTTGTGCTCCCCGGCCTCAATCGCCAGTGTTTCCGTAAAACCGATAATACCCATTTTGGTGACACAATACGGGCTTCTCATGGGAAAACCGGACCGGCCGCCTTCAGAGCCGATATTGATAACGCAGCCACTCTGGCGAGCAATCATGTTCTTGAGCGCCTCCCTCGAACAGAGCATAGCTCCAGTGAGATTGATGGCCAGCACTTCATTCCATTCGTCCAGATTCATATCCACGACCCTGGCCGTTGGGCCAGTAATACCGCTGTTATTCACCAGTATATCAATCTGGCCATACTGGCGAAGAGTCTCGGACATCAGGTTTTTCACCTGATTTTCGTCAGCAATATCAGTTTGTATCGCTTTTATCTCCCCGCCTTTGCGCTTGATGTCCTCAGCCACTTCATTCAATCGAGAAAGGTTGCGCGCAGCGATAACAACCGCCGCTCCTTCGGCAGAAAAAGCATATGATATGGCGCGCCCTATGCCTGCACCACCACCGGTAACAATGGCCACTTTGTCCTTCAATCTCACTGGTTGCCACCTCCATGACTATTCAAATTCGCTGGCATCTGCTTATTTACCTGCTCGCCCAATACGACTTATTAAACGCATTCTATCGCAATGGCCAACTGCTTTCAACAAATCGGGGTTTTCTTTTTCTGAGATGTGTTTTTATGCTATCCTTTAATTGTTTTATTAACCAGGATTTCCAAGTTAGAACGCATAAGGTTTAACAGGCAAAGACAGCCAGACCATGAAATTCAAAGGGTTTAGAAGAAAAAACGGCACGGCAGGAGTGCGAAATCACGTACTGGTTTTTCCCACCACCGTCTGTGCTTCAACCGTGACCCAGGCCATCAGCAACGAGGTGGCCGGCACGGTCAGTGCCACCCACCTGCACGGCTGTGGCCACCTTGGGGAAGAGAAAGAACACATAATCAGGTCCATGGTGGGGTTTTGCAGTAATCCCAATGTAGCCGGTGTTTTACTGGTCGGACTCGGCTGCGAGACACTCACTCCGACATTAATCGCCGAACGGCTGGCTGAAGTCGGGCAGAGATTTGAAACCATCAGCATTCAAGAGGCCGGAGGCACGACAAACTGCATAACTGAAGGCAAAAAGTTGGCCGAACAACTTCTTTCCGAAGCAATAAACGCCAAGCAAGAATCGGTTGATGTCGAGGAGTTAATTTTAGGCACCAATTGTGGTGGTTCAGACGCCGCTTCCGGGATAACGGCTAATCCCGCACTGGGTGTGACCTCAGATTTATTGATAGCTGAAGGCGGCACCGTGATTATTTCGGAGACGCCGGAAATGATCGGGGCTGAGCATATTCTGGCCAGACGTGCCGCCAGCAAGGCAGTTAATATTCGTATCCGCGAAGCAATTTCGACCACCGAGGAGAATATCAGGTCCATGGGCGTCGACGTACGCGGAGATGAGCCATCACCAGGAAACATAGCCGGCGGCATAACCACACTGGAAGAAAAATCGGTGGGCGCTATCCTCAAAGGTGGCTCGACATCCATTGTGCAGGTAACCAGGTATGCCGAACCGCCATTAAAAAAAGGGTTAATACTAATGAATGGCCCGGCCCACGATGTAGCGTGCAATACCGGCCTGGTAGCCGCCGGAGCCCAGATCGTTGTGTTTACCACCGGCAGAGGTACCCCTATCGGTTCACCCATTGCGCCGGTGATTAAGGTATCATCTAACACCACGCTTTACAAAACAATGAGGGACAATATTGATATAAACGCCGGCGCCATAATCGAAGGTGAAGAATCAATCCTGAGCGTCGGCGAGCAAATTTTCACCGAGATTATCAATGTCGCCTCCGGGAAATTAACCAGATCTGAGACTCTGGGCCATCGCGAATTTGCCATAAATGCTATCATCCCAACTGTATAATTCCTCTTTTTTAAATACGGTCATTTTTCTGATGTATAGAAAGGAGAGCTACTCGGCCAGGTCCAACCTGTGGGTAGGCGTTGACATTGAGCCTTCGCCGGATTACGCACTCGTTGCTGAAGCCTGTCAGGCCTATGGAGGACGGATAGAGGCACCATCGGAGTTACCGGCTGCCATCAGGGAGGCGCTGGAGGTGATACAGGGTGGCAAATCAGCCGTGCTGGATGTCATCATTGAAAAAGAACCGGAGGCATCTTATTTTAGTCAGTAGCGGGAGGCTCCGAATAGTCAGGTGTAATCCAACATTCCGCTGTATTGCGTCTAATAATATATATATGCTAGGATTACTCTGATATAAAAGACCGATGGCAGTCTGTTTGTCGATTTTTACATCGACGTGGCACCATTCTAAGATGAGGGAGGAATCACGGCAATGAAAAAAATAATCAACGACCCCTATCAAGTAGTAGAAGAGACTCTGGGCGGTATCCTTAAAGCCTATCCTTATCACCTGCGCGTGAGCAAGGACAGCCCGCGAGCGTTAGTTCGAGCTGATGCTCCGGTAAAGGGGAAAGTAGGCCTCTGTACCGGCGGTGGCTCAGGTCACATACCGGTCTTTCTCGGCTATGTTGGCCCGGGTCTGCTCGATGGCGTTTCCGTAGGCAACGTGTTTTCCTCGCCCGGCGCCGAGGATATGCTCGCGGCCACCAGGGAAGTAAACGGTGGAGCTGGCGTCCTCTATATCTTTGGCAACTACAGCGGTGATGTCATGAATTTTGAGATGGCGGCAGAAATGGCCGGGTTGGAAGGCATTCCGGTACAAATGAGCATCGCAAAAGATGACGTTGCTTCGGCACCACGCTCCGAAAAGGACCGCCGCCGCGGTGTGGCGGGTATCTTTTTCGCCTATAAACTGGCCGGGGCCAAGGCTGATACCATGGCTAAACTGGAGGAAGTCAAAGCGACTGCTGACCAGGTTATTGAGGAGACATGCAGTATAGGAGTAGCCCTGAGTCCCTGTACCATACCGGCAGCGGGTAAGCCGACCTTCACCATTGCCGAAGATGAAATGGAGTTAGGTATGGGAATACACGGCGAACCAGGGCTGGAACGCACCAAACTCAAGAAGGCAGACGAGATAGCGGACATGATGGCGGAGAAAGTGATTAATGACCTCCCATTTAAGTCAGGGGAGGAGGTCGCCGTACTGGTAAATGGACTGGGAGCAACACCACCTGAGGAGCTTTTCATTCTTTACAACCGGTTTCATGATGTCCTGGGAAACCACGGTATAAGTGTCTACAAGACTTTCATTGGGGAATACGCTACCTCCATGGAGATGGCTGGCGCCTCGCTAACTTTACTCAGACTCAACAAGG
>SOKS01000126.1 GCA_004375725.1 Dehalococcoidia bacterium
GAGGACGAACTCGACCTGGGTTTAAGAAATATTTTGAATTACGGCCATACCATCGGACATGCCGTGGAGTCGGTCTCCGATTTCAAAATAAAGCACGGAGAAGCGGTGGCTATCGGCATGGTAGCCGCTGCCCGAATATCCCGTCGGCTGGGAATGCTTGATGAGACTGGGGTGAAAAGGCTGCAGAAGTTAATTATACGGGCTGGCCTTCCCGCTGAAATACCTGATTTCAAAGTAGAAGATGTCATGCAGGCGATGCAGCACGACAAGAAAGTGCGGGAGGGAAAGACCAGGTTCGTCCTGCTCCAGTCAATCGGAAATGCGGTGGTCACTGATGATGTTGCTCCGCCTTTAATCAAGGAGGTACTAGCTGAAAAATGACCGGACCTAGAATCTGTGCCTCCATAGTAAATGGTGACCTTGCCGCCATTAAGCGTGTTGAGTCGCTGGTTGATTTATACGAGGTGCGAATCGACCTGATTGGCTCTGAATGGAGAGAGGTCGCCAGGCAGCTCGGGAAACCCTGGATTGCCTGCAATCGAAAATCGAATGAGGGGGGAACCTGGCCGGGTGGTGAAGAAGCAAGGATTACGGAGCTGCTCAGTGCCCTTGAGCTTGGTGCGGAGATAATTGATGTTGAGCTAAGCACGGAAGGCCTCAGTGACGTTGTAACACTGATTAAGAAACGGGCAAAGTGCCTGATTTCCTGTCACGATATGAAGAAAACTCCTTCGATTGATGCCATGAAGGAACTGGTCAGGAAGCAGCTTGCCGTTGGGGCTGACATCTGTAAGGTGGTTACCACGGCACAGAAATTCGAGGATAATGTGAGCGCCCTGCGGCTTATTCGGGAATTTCCTGAAGAGAGAATCGTCTCGTTTGCCATGGGGCCACTGGGCCTGGTGAGCAGGATTCTCTGTCCGCTGGTTGGCGGCGAATTCATCTACGCTGCCATTGAACCGGGCCGGGAGGCGGCATCGGGGCAGATAACAGTAAGTGACTTGCGAAAAATATACCAGATGGTGAAAGGATGAACTCCATAACCGGGAAAACAAAGGTCTGCGGGATAATCGGCGACCCCATAGAGCACAGTATGTCGCCGGTGATGCATAACGCGGCCTTTGAAGCTTTAGGTCTTGATTATGCCTATCTTCCGTTTCACGTGCGGCAGGAGGAACTGCCCGGCGCGGTAGTCGGCATAAGAGCCTTAAATGTCGTTGGTCTGAACGTGACCATACCGCACAAGGTGGCAGTGATACCACTTCTGGATAAACTTGACCCGCTGGCGGAGAGAATGGGGGCGGTGAACACCATCGTTAAGGAAAACGGAAAGCTCGTCGGTTACAATACCGATGCCCCCGGCTTTCTGCAGGCGCTGCGGTCGAAAGGCATTGACCTCGAAGGCAAGAATATCCTCATACTTGGTGCCGGTGGTGCCTCGAAGGGAATCTCTTTTATCCTTGCTGAAGCCGGTGCCAGTCTGGTCATCCTGAACCGCACTCTCACCAGGGCGGAAGAACTGGCATCCCAGATTGCACAATACTATCATCGGAAACCTGAAGCGATGACATTAAGTGAGGAAAATCTGGCCAGGGGACTTGACGAGGTCGATGTTCTGGTCAATACCACCAGTGTGGGCATGGTTCCCGATGTCAACCAGACCCCGGTGTCTGCCCGCCTGCTCAATCCCAATCTGGTGGTTTGCGATATCGTTTACAATCCCCTGGAAACAAGGTTGCTCCGGGAGGCCAGGGCGGCCGGTGCCCGGACCATAGACGGGCTGGATATGCTCGTCTGGCAGGGCG
>SOKS01000061.1 GCA_004375725.1 Dehalococcoidia bacterium
TGGCTATACTACCGATTACCGAGGGGATTTTGGGAGAAAGCAGTCTTGTAGAAAGGGGGTGCGTCCGGTGGCAGCCAAGGCATTTGTTTTAATTGAGACTGAGGTAGGTAAAACCAGGGATGTTCTTATCGCCCTGCAAAAATTAAAAGGGGTTTTGTCGGTGGATACCGTGACGGGTCCATATGACATCATTGCCATTCTGCAGGGTGATAGCCTGAATGATATTGGCGACCTGGTTACGGGGAAGATTCACCCTATTCCCGGCATATCCCGTACCGTAACCTGCCTGTCAATTTAAATTACGCTGGCAAAGACTTCAATACTTCATTAACCGTCTGCTCGTCAGTTGAAGCGCCGGCGGTTACGCCGATACGACGTTTGCCTTCCAGCCAGGAAGGCTGGATTTCAGCGGCGGTTTCTATCAGGTATGTCTCTGTCACCTGAGAACATAACTCGGCCAGACGATTGGTATTG
This sequence comes from Dehalococcoidia bacterium, assembly GCA_004375725.1. Lineage (GTDB taxonomy): Bacteria > Chloroflexota > Dehalococcoidia > Dehalococcoidales > RBG-16-60-22 > E44-bin89. The sequence goes on from SOKS01000061.1 coordinate 475, forward strand.
GCGCTGTGATGCCCGCCAACAACCAGCATCAGGTCCATCTGGCCGGCCAGTTCGATGGCGGCTGCCTGGCGTTCCCTGATATCATGGCAGATGGTGTCAATTATCCGCATCTCCGAGTCCCGTATAAAGGCGGTATCAATCAGTTTTTTGACGAAATCAGTAAAGTGGGTCGGCACCTGCGTGGTCTGGGATAAAATTCCAATGCGGCGCGGTATCTGGTCCAGTCTGGCAATGAATTTATCATCAAGTGCCGCCAGACCCCGCCCTTTGGTCCAGCCCAGAATACCCCTGACCTCCGGGTGCTCGGCATCGCCGTAAATAATCACCAGAAAGCCGGCTTCCGCCAGTCTGCGGGCCGCCACCTGTGCCCGAAGCACGAATGGACAGGTGGTGCTGATGATTTCAATGTTTCTATCTTTTATTTCCTCTTCAAGCTGAGGGCTTATCCCGTGAGAGCTGGTTACCACTACATCACCGCGGATATCGTCCACGTTTTTGGCCACTTTCACGCCAATTGCCGCCAGCTTTTGCAGCACCTGCCGGTTATGCACCACCGCCCCCAGCGTTTCCACACCGCCACGCTCACGGGCCACCTTCTCCAGTACGTCAATGGCCCGCTTCACACCAAAGCAGAAACCTACCTTGTCCGCCTTTTCAATGGTCATCCGGCTGGCTTTTTTCGCCACCATATTGCCCCCGGTATTCTTCGGGCAACAGCTCGGCAATACGGGTCATAATGAGGTGTGTGAACTCCGCAAGCTGTCCCCGGGTCACTTTGCCATTCACCGACGGAAGATTAAACGTGCGCCCGATATTCACCGTGATTCTGGGACGGCGCAACCACCAGGTAAGACCGGTTATCTTTTCGGTGCCATAAATTCCCACCGGTAATATAGGAACACTATTTCGTACCGCAATGAGTGCCGAGCCGGAAAAGGCATCTGCTATCTGCGCTTCCATGCTCCGTCGTCCCTCTGGAAAGAGAATCAGCACCTTCCCCCTGCCGAACCATTTCTCGGCGAAGCGCAAGGCACCCCGGTTCATACCGCCGCGTCGTAGCGGAAAGGCGCCATAGTTACCGACGATATACCTCGGAATCCGGTGTAGGAATAACTCTTCTTTGGCCAGAAACATCGCCTGCCGGTTAATACTGCAACCCATTATCGGCGGGTCAGCCAGATTTAGATGGTTGGCCGCAACGAGTAACGGCCCCTCATCCGAAATGTTATCCCTGCCGAGCACCCGCCACCTGGTAAAGAGGAACAGAACCACCCGGGTAAAATAACGGCCTCCGTAATATACCCAATGCATT
>SOKS01000110.1 GCA_004375725.1 Dehalococcoidia bacterium
AACTGGCAAGCGGAGAGTAAATAGGCTATAATTGGACAGATGAGCGGAGCAAGCAGCCAATGAGAGCCTTTTTACGTGAGTTTATAATCACCGCCGTACTTGCCCTGGCCGTTTTCCTCCTGTTGCGCTTCACCATTGACACCGTCATTGTTCTCGGCATCAGCATGGAGCCAAGCTTTCACAGCGGCCAGCGTGTCCTGATAAGCAAGCTCACCTATCGAATGCACGAGCCGGAAAGAGGCGATGTTATCGTTTTCCAGCCAAACAATGGCGACAAGGGGGAATACATCAAGCGCATCATCGCCAAGCCGGGGGACACGATAGAGGTTAAAAACGGCGCGGTCTATGTGAACGGTACCAGGCTGAAAGAGCCCTATATCAGCAGTGCGCCCAGCTATCACCTGGACAAGCAAAAGATACCGGCAGATAATTATTTCGTTCTCGGTGACAACCGCAACCGGAGCAATGACTCGCACAACGGTTGGGTGGTCCCACGCCAGAACATCGCCGGCAAAGCCTGGGTATCGATCTGGCCGCCACCGACATGGGGACTGATACCGGAATATTCACTATCAGACCAGCTGGCCCGTTTAATAAATTCATACATGGTTCAGTGTTATATATATAAGTTATATATATAATAGGTAGTTTGGTACCTGGCTGGAGACATGAGTGGTCGATAAAACCGAAGACATTTTTCAAAAATCCGGGGCACTGCTCAAGGGTCATTTCCTGCTTGCCTCCGGACTTCACTCTCCCGTTTACTGGGAGAAATTCCGCGTCCTGCAATTTCCCAACTACACCGAGCCGCTCTGCCGGATGATTGCCGACCACTTTCGCCGCCAGAACGTGCAGGTCGTTGCCGGCCCCACCACCGGTGGCATCATCCTCGCCTTTGAGGTCGCCCGGCAGCTCGGCGTCCGCGGTATCTTCGCCGAGAAGGAGGCTGAGGAGAGAAGCTTCCGCAGAGGCTTTACCGTCGATCCCGGAGAGCGGGTGCTCATCGTTGATGACATTCTGACCACGGGTAGCTCCATCCGCGAGGTTATCGCCGCCGTGAAAAAACTGGACGGCAACATCATCGGCATCGGCGTGCTGGTCGACCGCTCCGAACAGGCGCCGGACTTTGGCTTTCCTCTCTTTAGCTGCCATCACTCCGCCACCGTTACCTACCGACCGGAAGAGTGTCCGCTTTGTGCCGCCAAGGTTCCGCTGATAAAGCCGGGCAGCCGCCAGCCAACGGCCAGCTAATCGACTTGAAATATCACCAGAACAAGTGCCCTCATCTCCTTCAGCACTGACAGTAACCGGTCTGATACCTATAATATCTGGGGAGGTTCACCATGGAGGTTATTGCCCTTACTATTATCATCATAGCCGTCGCCGCGATTCTGGGTATTCTGCTTGTTTACTATACCACCCGATATAGATATGAGAATAAATTCCGGACGTGGCAGCAGGAGGTCTGGCAGAAGTGGGGAGAAGAAAAAGAGAAGGCCGTCCGCGATGCCGTGGCACAGAGTCGGGCGGTGCTGGGGGGCAAGTTCACCGAGCAGATGGCGCCCTACCTGCCCGAGTTCAAATACGACCCCACCGAGGCCCGTTTCATCGGCAGCCCGGTCGACCTCATCGTCTTCCCGGGCCTTTCCCGGGGCGAACCGGAGGAAATCGTCATCATGGAGATAAAGTCCGGTCGGTCGGCCCAACTCTCCCCTCAGGAGCGGAAAATCCGTCAGCTTATCGAGGACGGAATGGTGCGCTGGGAGCTACTACAGAGGCCTTCAGAGGCAGAAAGGCAGCCCGGTACTTAACCCCTCCCGAACTCCCGTCGCAACTGACTGTTGCTGAGGTGAATCAACGTTGGTCGGCCATGGGGGCAGGTGTGGGGCACCACAGTTTTTTCCAGCTGCCGCACCAGCTCCCGCATCTCGTCGTCGCTCAATAACTGCCCCGCCCTCACCGCGCCGCTGTGACAGGCGATGGAAATGGCCATCCTCTCTCCCCAGTCGCTAATCGCCTCTCCCGAATCAAGCAGTTCCCGCAGCGCCCCGGGCCAGTCGCCACCACTCAACGCCTGTGGCACCGACCGGACGAGGTAGGTGCGGTCGCCAAACAGCTCCAGAGAGAAGCCGGATTCGCCCAGCTCCCGCTGGTGCGACTTCAGAATCGCTTCCTGTCGCGGCGTGACCTCGAAGGGCACCGGTTCGAGCAGGCCCTGCACTTCGATCTCTCCCCTTGAGCGCTGTTCCCTGACCCGCTCGAAGACAATGCGCTCGTGCGCGGCATGCTGGTCGATCAGGTACAGCCCGTCGGGCCCCTCGGCGACAACGTAGCTGCTCATCAGCTGCCCCAGCACCCGCAGCACGGGCAGCGCGACCGTCAGTGGCCGGGCAGCTTCAAAGGACTGGCTTATACCGCTCTGGCCAATCCCACCGCTCGACCAGTCGATTTCCGCCTGCCGTGAAGGGGCGCCATAGGCAGCGACCACTTCCTCAATTCGCGGCACCGGCGTCTGGGCTATCAGCGTCTGCCGCACCGCTTTCTGTACGGCAGCAAACACCTGACGCTCGTGCTGGAACTTCACCTCGCTCTTGGTGGGATGAATGTTGACATCGACCTCTGACGGCGGCAGCGAAATAGTAATCACGGCCACCGGGTGTTTTCCCTGAGGTAACAGCCCGTGATACGCCTCCTCCACCCCCCAGGCAAGGAGTCGACTGTTCACCCAGCGTCGATTGATGAAAAAGCTGAGGTAGCCGCGACCGGAGCGACTTATCGACGGCGCACCGACCATCCCCGTCACCTTAACCTGAGCCTCACCACTCCCCCACTCGTTCTCTGGCACCTCCAGCATGTGTCGGGCAATTTCGGCCCCATATACTTCGACGATGCTGTCGATGATTCGGCCTTTCCCCGCCGTGCCCAGCGCTTTTCTGCCTTCGAGGAAAAGGGCAAAGCTGACCTCGGGATAAGCGAGGGCATACTGGCTGACCACATTGGCAATGTGGCTGTTCTCGGTCGGCACCGACTTGAGGAATTTTCGCCGCGCCGGTATGGAGCGGAACAGGTCTCTCACGGTTACCGTCGTCCCCTGGGGTCGGGCCTGGCTCTTGCGCACAGACACCTGCCCCTCCTGTACGCTGATGTAGGTGCCTGTGGCCTCGCCCGCAGCCCCGGTCAGGATGTCCACCTGCGCCACCGCGGCGATGCTGGGCAGGGCTTCTCCTCGAAAGCCAAGGGTGGCAATTGACTGCAGGTCGCTAAGTTCGCCTATTTTGCTCGTGGCGTAGCGCTCAAACGCCAGTGCCACCTCAGCCGACGGTATGCCGGTACCGTTGTCCATGATGCGGATAAGGCTGTTGCCGCCTCCCCTCACCTCGACGGCAATCTGGGTCGCCCCGGCATCGAGCGCGTTCTCCACCAGCTCCTTCACCACCGAGGCCGGCCGCTCCACCACCTCACCGGCGGCAATCTGGGCAACGAGTTTTTTGTCTAAAATCCTTATGGGCATGTTACCATTACTTTACACGGTATCGTGTATAATGTCAATAGATTTTAAATAATTATTCCGCTTTCTCCAGCTTGGCAAAGCTCAAGAGCAGCTTTTTTACCCCCGCCCCGTCGAAGGCCACCACCACCTCAACGTCGTCCTTCACCCGCTTGTAGCCCACTATCATCCCCTGGCCGAACTGCGGGTGAGTGACATGGTCGCCAGGGCTCAGTTCCGGTAAATCCAGTCGCGGCGCTGCTATCCGGTTCCAGGAGTACATGGCCGTGGCCAGCTCGCTGTCCTCGCCCCGCCACTGCTCACCACCCGATATCAGGTGCGGCGGGATGTCCTTCAAAAAGCGCGATGGCTGGTTGATATTGCTGCTGCCCATGAAGGCGCGACGGAAAGCGCGCACCAGATAGACCCGTTTTTTGGCCCGCGTGATGCCAACGTAGCAGAGTCGACGCTCCTCCTCCATCTGGTCGGCGTCATCGAACGACCTTATATGGGGCAGGATGCCGTCCTCCATGCCGACGATGAACACCACCGGAAATTCCAGTCCCTTCGCCTGGTGCAGGGTAATCAGGGTGGTGGCATCAATTCGCCCGTCAAGGCTGTCGACGTCTGACACCAGCGTCACTCCTTCCAGAAAGCTGGAGAGACCCTCAAGAGACGGTAAATCCCGATACTGCTGGGCCACGGTGCGCAGTTCCAGGATATTCTCCCAGCGCTCCTCCCCGTCGGTCATATTCTGGACATATTCCCGGTAGCCCGAACGCTCTACGATATGGTCAAACAGCTCGACCAGATTCACCTCCCTGCTTTTGGCGATGAAATCCGCCATCATGGTAACGAAGCCAGTCAGTGCCCGTTCGGTACGGGTATTGAACATCGGCCTGTGCTCCGTGGTCTCTCCTTTCTGCTCCGTAAGCTGCTGCAATGCCCGGTATTCGGCAATGCCCCTCACCCTTGCCCGCTGGGAGAGCTCAGCGACTGTCCGCTGCCCGATGCCGCGTGGGGGCACATTGATGATACGTAAAAGGCTGACGCTGTCGCTTGGGTTCAGGATGAGCCGCAGGTAGGCAATTATATCCTTGACCTCCCGTCGTTCATAGAAGCGCGTGCCGGCCACCAGCTTGTAGGGCACGCCGTAGCGGACAAACGCCTCCTCAAGGACGCGCGACTGGGCATTGGTACGGTACATCACGGCGCAGTCGCCCCGACTGAATTCTCCCCGGCCGACCAGCTTCTCGATTTCATTGACGACAAATTGCGCTTCTTCCTGCTCGGTATAGGTCTCCACAATTTCGGGCAGCAATCCCGTCTCGTTTTCCGTCCACAGCCCTTTGGGCTTACGCTGCTGGTTGGCCGAGATAACATAGCTGGCGGTCTCCAGAATCAGCTTGGTGGAGCGGTAATTCTGCTCCAGCAGGATTATCTTCGCTTCGGGATAATCTTTTTCAAAATTAAGTATGTTTCTCAGGTCGGCAGCTCGCCAGGAGTAAATCGACTGGTCAGGGTCGCCAACGACACAGAGGTTGCGATACTTCCCGGCGAGCTGCTTCATCAGCTCGTACTGGACCAGATTGGTATCCTGAAACTCGTCCACCTGAAGGTGCAGGTACCGCGACTGATAGCGTGCCAAAACAGGCTCATGCTCCCGGAAAAGGTGCACCGCCTTGAGCAGAAGGTCATCGAAGTCGAGCGCGTTGCTTTCGGTGAGGAACTGCTGGTAGCGCTCGTAGACGCGCTGGACGATTTCCTCGAAATAGCTGTGGCGGTGCTTCAGGTACTCCTCCGGCGTCCAGAGTCGACTCTTCGCCGCGCTTATCGCCGAGAGAATCGACCGCGGGTTATACTGTTTAGGGTCAAGTTCAAGCGCCTGAAGGCTGCGTTTAACCAGGGTCATCTGGTCCTCGGCGTCGTAGATGACGAAGCCGGGATTGACGCCAATGGCCTTGCCATCACGGCGCAGGATACGGGCGCAGATGGCGTGAAAGGTACCAATGGTCAGCTCGTCAACGGCGCTGCGGGCCAGCTTCCGCAATCGCTCTTCCATCTCCCGGGCCGCCTTGTTGGTAAAGGTGACCGCCATGATGCGACGCGGGCTGATGCCACAGACTTTAATGAGATAGGCAATGCGGTGGATGATTACTCTTGTTTTACCGCTACCTGGCCCGGCCAGAATCAGCACCGGCCCACTGATAGCCTCAACAGCTTCTCGCTGCGCAGGGTTGAGTTCGGACAGAATGTCCATTATTCTATTATAACATTTCAGCTCGGCGCTTTTACACGTCGGGAGTGCCATTCCACAAGGCGCCCTGGCTCCAGCGTGCTGAATAGAGCTACCTTGATTTTACCTCGGTCATTCGATATACTTTTTATTAGGCGAATACGAATTACAAGGTAATAAACAATGAACTGGAAATCCCTGATTGTTCTTTCTGTGGTGCTTTTGACCATTGCTTTCGGCGCGACGGGTTGTGAATCATTCTCCCCGCCTTCTTCGGCATCCGGCACCAGCTCACTGGTGAGCGGTATATTCAACCAGCAGAATACTGGCATCTGGGTCACCGGCGAGGGAAAAGTCGGCGTTGTTCCCGATGTTGCCATCCTCAGCCTTGGCGTGGAAGCCCAGGCGGACAGCGTCGCTGAAGCGCAGCGCCAGGCCGCCACAGCTATGACCGCGGTGGTGGCGGAGCTCGACCGGTTTGGCGTCGCGGAAAAGGACATCAAGACACAGCAGTTCAGCATCTACCCGGTAAGGAGATGGTCGGAAAAGGATGGCCGCGAAATCCTTATCGGCTATCGAGTGACCAATACGGTAACCACCAAGGTGAGGAAGATTGAGGATACCGGCGCCATTATCGACGCTGCGGCCAGCGCTGGCGGTGACTACATCAGGATCAATAACATAAGTTTCACCGTGGATGACCCCTCTGCATACTATGAAGAGGCCCGGGAATTGGCTATGGCTGATGCCAAAACCAAAGCTAAACAGCTGGCTGATTCGGGAGATATTAAGCTGGGTAAGCCCACGTATATCAGCGAGAGCAGAGCTTCTGTGCCGGTGGTGCGCGAGTTCTATGGTGAAGCCGCGATGCCGGCAATGGCGGCACCCCCCACCCCCATCAGCCCAGGAGAAACGGAAATCAGACTGTCCGTACAGGTGGTCTATAGCATAAAGTAGGACGCGATGCTGCGTTCAAAATCAGGCGGCTATTGCATTTCCAGTCGCCAAAATGCTACAATAACGCTAATCCAGATTTTATGTTAAGAGTGTCATGTTCACCGGGATAGTAGAAGAGATAGGCAAAGTATCCTCGGCATCAACCGCCAGGCTGGTCATTTCTGCCCGGCAGGTCGTCGATGGAATTAAACCGGGCGACAGCATTGCCATCAACGGCGCCTGCCTGACGGTCACCGATTTCGACCGCGCTTCGTTCTCCGTCGATGTCATGCCGGAGACGTTGCAGCGCACCAACCTCGGACAGCTCACCGCCGGAGACGGTGTCAATCTGGAGCGACCGACGACGCTGGGCGGCCAACTGGGCGGGCACCTGGTTCAGGGCCATATTGATGATATTGGCCGCATTATTTCCATGGAACGGGAAGGTGAAGCACTTCTCTTCCGTTTTGAAGCCCCACCTGAGGTCATGCGCTACACCGCGCCAAAGGGATTTATCGCCGTTGACGGCATAAGCCTGACCATAACGGAGAAGGACAACAGCTCATTCCAGGTCTCCGTGGTTGAATACACGCGCCGGAATACCACGCTGGGCAGCCGAAAAGTGGGCGACGTGGTAAATCTTGAAGTGGATATCATCGCCAAGTACGTGGCGCAGTTTACGCAGCCGCAGGCCGGTGGACTGACCGTGGAATTTCTGATTGAGCACGGCTTCACCATCGGATGAGAGGCAATGGAGCAGAGATGAGTACCGGTTTGGCCACGATTCCAGAAGCAATTGAAGACATCGGAGCCGGCAGGTTCCTTATCATCGTCGATGATGAGAACCGCGAGAACGAGGGCGACCTTGCCATGGCCGCGGAGAAAATGACCGCCGATGCCATCAATTTCATGGCCAGGCATGGACGGGGGCTTATCTGCCTGCCCATCATCGGCCAGCGCCTTGACGAGCTGCATATCCCCATGATGGTAGAGCGCAATACCTCCAAGTTCTCCACCGCATTCACCGTGTCAATCGAAGCCAAGCACATGGTGAGCACCGGCATTTCCGCAGCCGACCGCGCCGAGACGATAAGGGCCGTGCTTGACCCGGCCACGCAGCCCGAGGACATTGCCCGACCGGGGCACATGTTCCCGCTGCGGGCCAGGGAAGGCGGCGTCCTGGTGCGGGCAGGACATACGGAAGCGATAGTTGACCTGGCCAGGCTGGCCGGCCTCTACCCGGCCGGGGTTATCTGCGAGATATTAAAGGAAAACGGCGCCATGGCCCGGATGCCCCAGCTTAAACGGATGGCCAAACGGTTTGGTATAAAAGTCGTGAGCATGGCCGACCTCATTGCCTACCGCTACCGCCACGAAAGGCTGGTGCACCGCGTGGCCGAAGCCAAACTGCCCACGCCGTACGGCAATTTCACCGCCATCGCCTACCAGAGCAATATCGACCCTGATGAACACATCGCTCTGGTGATGGGAGACGTGGCCACCGATGAGCCGGTGCTGGTCAGGGTGCACAGCCAGTGCCTTACCGGCGAGGTATTCGGCAGCCTCCGCTGCGACTGCGGAGAACAGATAAAGATGGCGATGAAAGGCATCGCCGAGGAAGGACGGGGCGTCCTCCTCTATATGAGGCAGGAAGGGCGGGGCATCGGCATTCATAATAAAATCCGTGCCTACGAACTGCAGGACAAAGGACTGGACACGGTAGAGGCCAATCTCTCGCTTGGTTTTGCCCCGGACCTGCGGGACTACGGCGTTGGTGCCCAGATTCTGGCGGACCTGGGGCTGCATAATATCCGCCTGCTCACCAACAACCCCAAGAAAGTAATCGGGCTGGAGAGCTACGGGCTCAAGGTGGCAGAGACCGTGCCGATAATCACGGCACCGAACCCGTTCAACAGTCGATACCTGGAAACAAAACAGAAAAAATTGGGGCATACCCTGAAACCGACCAGGATATCCCCCGAAAGTTGTGATTAATCCCGGTAAAAAGGAGAAGATTATGGGTAAAAGCTATGAAGGCTCACTGCTGGGCAAAGGGCTGAAGTTCGGCCTCGTGGTTTCCCGCTTCAACGAGTTCTTTACTCGGAAACTGCTGGAAGGAGCGCAGGACGCTCTGCTCCGCCACGGCGTCAATGAAGCAGACATCGAGGTTGCCTGGACGCCAGGCTCATTTGAAATCCCGCTGGTGGTACTGAAAATGGCCCAGTCTAAGAAGTACGATGCTATTATCTGCCTGGCCGCGGTCATCCGCGGTGGCACACCTCACTGGGAATACATCGCCGCGGAAGCTACTAAAGGGATAGCCCACGTCAGCCTTGAGACCGGGGTGCCCGTCGTGAACAGCATTCTCACCACGGAAACTCTGGAGCAAGCCATAGAGCGTTCCGGCTCAAAAGGGGGCAACAAGGGATTTGACGCGGCGGTCAGTGCTATCGAGATGGCGAACCTGCTCAAAGCCATGGGCTAGCGCCACCAGCCGCCAGACCCATACTGATTCGCCGGTATCAATCAGTCGGTGACTTTGTAGACACTGTCCCCGTGTCGTACCCGCTCCGTCACCTTGACCCCGACGGCATCACCGGCCTTGGCTTCAGTGACGTTCACATTGTTGATCTGCATTGAATTCACCGTCATTTCGATGTCAGTGGTGTGTCCCTTAATGTGGACTCGGTCACCCACTTTCAGCGTACCGGTGAGGTCAATGCCGGCGACCACCGGGTGAGCGAAGAAATCGCTTACCTTTCCGATTTCCTCCTCAGGCATATGACTACCTCCTTACCTGACATTCAAAGTTCATATCTTTATAGTGCTGAAATTATACTCCCATGACTCTGATAAATCAATATGCGGCGTGAAGTTTTGACATATCACCATCAGGTACGTATAATTAGTTAATCAAATCCGGCAGGAGACCTTGATTTGGCGCAGGACAGGAAATCCAATTCGGTGGCTGAAGATACCAAGGCTAATATCGAACGCATCAACAAGCGCCTGGAGATGCTTGACGACCGCCTGGACAATATTGACTCCATGGTTACCGCCGTTGCCGAACGGGTAATGCGGCAGCCGGTAACGCTCAACATCACCTGCTCCAAATGCGGAAAGCCTATTGAAATCGCGCTCCTCGGTCTGGAAAAGCCGAGAAAATAAGAGCATATTGAAAACCGCTGAGGTCTCCCTCTTACACACGTCGGATTTCATTCCCTATTGGTAAGTCAGTTCCATAAAATAGTCATCGAAAATTTTTCGTGACAACGAAAGACACAAACCATTAGCATGAGCGCACTGATAATCATCGCCCTCTACTTCCTGGTTATGCTCGCCATCGGTATAGCGAGTCGCCGGAAGGCAAGAGGCGCCGATGATTTTTTTGTCGCCGGGAGAAAAAGCTCTTCGCCGTTCATTGTTGGTTCACTGCTGGCCACCATCATCGGTGGCTCAGCCACCATAGGCATGGCGGGGCTGGGTTTCCAGCGAGGATTGACCGGGGCGTGGTGGCTACTCGTCGGCAGCATTGGTCTGATATTCCTGGGGCTCTTTTTCGCCCGAAAGGTCAGAAGGCTGGCGCTCTATACCCTGCCGGAACTGGTCGAAAAACAATATGACCGACGGATGGCCCTCGCTACCGCCATTCTCATTGTGGTTGCCTGGATAGGGATTGTTGCCGCCCAGATTATCGCTGCCGGCAAAATACTGGGTATCCTTGGCGTCGGCAGTCCAGCGATCTGGATGGTTGTTTTCACCGTTATCTTCGTTACCTATACGCTGCTGGGCGGTCAGCATGCCATCATCCGCACCGATGTATTACAATCGGTTATCATTTTCCTCGGCGTCTTCGCCGGCCTGGCCTTACTCCTGACCAGGCTGGGAGGATGGGAAGGGCTGCAAAGCTCACTGCCCGCCGAGCATTTTGCCTTTCCGGTAAGCCCGCAGTTTGACGGCGCGGCTCTGATAACGCTCTTGCTGCTCGTCGGTCTGACCTACGTGGTCGGGCCCGACATGTATTCCCGCATCTTCTGTGCCCGGGATGACGGGGTAGCAAGGACGGCTACGCTGTGGACTGCGGTTCTTATCATCCCCCTGGCCTTCGCCATTACCGTCATCGGCATGGGTGCCGCCTCCCTGTTCCCCGGCATTACACCCGAACAGGCCTTCCCTACGGTCATCAGCGAATTGTTCTCACCGCTTCTGGGCGGCATCATCCTGGCCGCTTTGCTCTGCGCCGTGATGTCCTCAGCCGATACCACTTTATTAAGCGCCAGCACCATATTGAGCATAGACATCATCGGAAGATTCAGGCCAACCGCCAACCAGTCGGGTGTGCTGCCCCGTTCCAGGTGGGCCATAGTGCTGCTGGGTGTATGTTCGCTCATAGTGGCATTAATGCTCAAGGGGGTTATCAGCGCCCTTCTCTTTGCCTACACGATATACACGGCAGGTGTGATTTTACCCGTGCTCGCCGGCTTTTTTAAGAATCGCCTGAAGGTTACCCCCACCGGAGCACTGGCAGCACTCATCGGGGGTGGCTCGGCGGGTCTTATCAGCAAGCTGTTAGCTATCAAATACCTGGACCTGGGGGCGCTGCTGATAAGTGGTGCGCTTCTTTTCCTGGTCAGCTATATCGACCGCCGGTACAGGTCAACCGGCCGTTGATTCGCCTTTCCCTGACCGGGTAAACCACGCGAACAAAGCGGCGCCGAATAAGGCCAGGCCCGCGTTGAAATAAAACGCGGTGTTGATATTGATAAAGTCAACGATAGCGCCGCTCAAAATTGGCCCAATTGCCATGCCAATACTAAGCGCCATGGTGATAGCCGCAATGGCCGAGCCCATGCCATATTTTCTCCCCTCCTCCACCGTCATCGCCATGGCCGCCGGCGTGGCAATGGCACTGCCAACGCTGCCCAGAATGCACAGTGCCAGCAACGGCCAGAAGCTTGGAGATAGCGGCACCAGAAACATATAGGTGGCAGTCACCAGCGACCCGATAATAACCAGCATTCGCCGATTGAAGATGTCGGCAATCCGACCTCCCGGAACCCCGAGTATCGATATCAGAAGGACGTGAACCGCTATCAATATGCCGATAAGGTTCGCCGGCAGGCCGAGGCTAATGGCAGCGAGCAGCGGTAAAAAAGTAAAAAAGGAAGACCTGCCCATGGCAATCGCCAGGCGGAAGTTGAAAAGACCCACCATGGTGCCACTCCGGCGCATATCCAGGAAGGACACAGGGGTCGCCGCAGCTTGCTTCCTTTTATCGCTGCGGGGCAGCATAATAACCGCAATTAAAAATGCCAGCAGGTTAAGAACACCCATGGTAATGAAGGCAAGGTTCATCCCCCACTGCGCGGCGAGTACCCCACCCATAAGCGGGCCAACGCCGAAACCGCCGAAGAAAGCGGCATTTGAGTACCCCATCCATTTCCCTTCCTCACCCTCGGGCGAAAGGTCACCGATATATGCCTGCGCAATGGGCAGTATCATGGCACCGGTTATGCCGTGCACGGTGCGAACCAAGACCAGCTGGTAGACACTGGTTGCCAGGACAAATGTAAATGAAATCAGAGCATAGGCGAATAGGCCGACGCAGAGAATTAGCTTCCGGCCTTTGCGGTCGGAGAGCCGACCGAATATCGGCGTAAAGATGGTACGAGAAATGGAAAAGCCGGCAAAGATAAACCCCAGCCACAGGCCGGATGCCCCCATGCTTTCGGCATAGAGCGGTAAAAGCGGGACAACAATGCCAGCGCCCAGCATGGATGAAAATATGGCCAGAGCTAGAACGGGGAATACTCGTTTTATCATGCGGGTATACTTTATTATAGCTATTCGCCGTGGTAACAGGCAAACTGAAAGCAAGTTCAACGACAAGTTTGCACTCACTGGATGGCGCTGCTATAATAGGGCTGATGAATAGGTAGGGATGGGCAAAGCCTCTCGTCCCAGAGCTGGGGGAGAGGTTTTCGTTATCAACGGATAGATGAATAAATTGGTATCGACCTCAAACCAGAAAAGAGAAGAGCATCTGGAGACCATGCGGCACTCCGCTTCCCACGTGATGGCGGAAGCGGTTCAGTCTATCTTTCCTGATACTAAATTCGCCATCGGCCCGGCAATCAAGGATGGCTTCTATTACGACTTTGATTTACCACGCCCGCTCAGCCCGGATGACCTGCCCGTTATTGAGAACAAGATGAAAGAAATCATCGCTGCCGACACGCCCTTTATCCGAAAGGAAGTGACTAGAGAAGAGGCACGGCAGGTCTTCGCCGCGCAGCCCTACAAGCTGGAACTGATTGACGAACTGCCCGATGAGAAGGTAAGCCTCTACCAGCAGGGCTCATTCCTGGATATGTGTCGCGGTCCCCACGTGAAATCCAGCGGGGAAATCAAAGCTTTTAAGCTCATCAACGTCGCCGGGGCCTACTGGCGCGGCGATGAGCACCGCCCGATGTTACAGCGAATATATGGGGTTGCCTTTGACACCGAAGCGGCCCTGGAAGAACATTTGCAACGACTGGAGGAAGCCGCCCGGAGAGACCACCGCAAGCTTGGCAAAGAGCTCGACTTGTTCAGCATTCAGGATGAATTTGGCCCCGGCCTTGTCCTCTGGCACCCGAAGGGAGCCGTCGTCCGGCGCGTCATCGAGGATTTCTGGAAGGAAGAACATTTCAGGCGCGGCTATGACCTGGTCTATACACCACACATCGCCCGAATGGACCTGTGGCGAACCAGCGGACACCTTGAATTCTACAAAAACTACCTTTACAGCCCCATGGACATCGAGGGGCAGAAGTATATCCTCAAGCCGATGAACTGCCTGGGGCATATCTCCATTTACAAGACCAGGCTACGCAGCTATCGCGACCTGCCTCTGCGCTACGCCGAACTGGGTACCGTTTACCGATACGAGCGCTCCGGCGTGCTCCACGGGTTGTCCCGTGTCAGAGGCTTCACCCAGGATGACGCCCATATTTTCTGCCGGCCTGACCAGCTGGAAGACGAGGTCGTTGCCGTTCTGGACCTCGCCCTCTTTATGATTGACACCTTCGGTTTCCAGAACTACCAATTGTTGCTGTCGACCAGACCGGAGAAGTACGCCGGCACAGTGGAAATCTGGGATGAAGCCACGGAAACCCTGCGGCGGGCACTCGAGCGGTCAGGTCGTGATTATGAGATTGACCCGGGAGAGGGTGTCTTCTACGGACCGAAAATCGATATCAAGTTTGAGAGTGCGCTGGGCAAGGCATGGCAGGGCCCCACCATTCAGGTTGATTTCAATCTGCCGCCCCGCTTTGACGTTAACTACGTTGGGGAGGATGGCCGGGAGCATCCGGTGGTCATGGTGCATCGCACCGTGCTCGGCAGCATGGAGCGTTTTCTGGCCACCCTGCTGGAACATTATGGTGGTGCCTTCCCAACCTGGCTGGCACCAGTCCAGGTACGGATAATTCCGGTGGCTGACCGTCACCTCGATTATGCCCGTCAGCTCGAGACTGAACTTAAAGATGAAGACATTCGCGCGGAGGTTGATGCCCGGGCGGAGCGAATCAATCCCAAAATTCGCCAGGCACAGCTGGAGAAAGTCCCCTACATGCTGGTGGTGGGTGACAAGGAGGTGGAGGCCAAGACCGTATCGGTCCGCCTGCGCAGCGGAGAGCAGACCGCTGCTCAGCCCTTTGCGCGCTTCAAGGAGACCGTTAAATCAGCTATCGCCAGCCGAGCGGGAGATAGTGAACGCAGCGGTGGTAAGGCAAATTGACGGGATAAGGTAGTTCAGTATTCCCTGAAGTTGATTATTGACTTATAATATGATATAGTTTTTCAACGTAGGATACCTGTGCCTTCAGGAGGTAGATAAGGACATAATTAAACAGCTGCGCATCAACCAGATGATCAGAGCTCAGGAAGTTCGTGTTGTGGGGGAGAAGGGGGAGCAGTTAGGAATTATGCCCTTGAATCAGGCGCAGGAGGTTGCCAGAAAGCTCGACCTTGACTTGGTTGAAGTCGCCCCGGCCACCGTTCCCCCGGTATGTCGCCTGCTGGACTATGGCAAATACAAGTATCAGCAGGCCAAAAAAGAGCAGGAGATGAGAAAAAAACAGAAAGTCTCCTTGCTCAGGGAAATACGGCTGCGCCCGAAGATTGGCGTCCATGATTTTGAAGCTAAAGCCAGAAAAGCGCAAAAACTGCTGACTGATGGCGATAAGGTAAAGGTAACGGTGCTCTTCCGGGGGCGTGAGATAACCCATCCGGAACTGGGCTTCCGGCTTATAAAACGGATGGCGGAGACGCTCAATGAGGACGGCTCCATAGAGAGGCAGCCGATTATGGAAGGGAAACGTTTGAATATCATTCTGACACCGCTTGCGAAATCGAAAGCCAGAGAAGAGACAAAGGAAAGTCAAGATGCCAAAATTGAAAACCCATAAAGGCGCGAAAAGTCGCTTCCATACTACCGGCAGCGGCAAAATCATGCGGATCAAAGGCCCGAAAAGCCACCTGCGAAGGCGCAAGGCCAAGCGGGTAAAGCGGCTTTTCGATAGTAAACTAGAGTTGCATCCCGCTGACCGGACCAGAATTAAAAGATTGATTCCCTACGGGGTTGGCTAGATAGGAGGGTCGTTTTTTGCCACGAGTAAAGAGAGGGGTTACCACCCACCGCCGGCACAAAAAGATACTCGCCATGACCAAGGGGCAGAGAGCATCCCGTCATACCCTCTATCGCCGTGCTCACGAGGCGATGTTGAAGTCCTTGAGCTACGCCTACCAGCACCGCCGCAAGCGGAAGGGCGATATGAGAAGGCTGTGGATTTTGCGAATCAATGCCGCCAGCCGAGGTCAGGGCTTGAAGTACGGTCAGTTTATGAACCTGATGAAGAGTTCCGGCATTGGCATAAACCGGAAGATGCTGGCCGAAATGGCAGTGAGAGAGCCAGAGTCTTTCCAGAATCTGGTCAACACTGTAAAAGAGAAAGCCCAGGTTTAAAAGGGAACTACCGGCATTTGCCACCTCGCCTCTATTTACCCTCCCATACCGGGGGAAAGACCACAGCGGGAAAATGATACAACAGCTTGACGAACTGAAAACAAAGGCACTCCAGGAACTGGGCCAGATACAGGACGGAAAAGAGCTGGAGTCATGGCGGGTTCGTTACCTTGGCAAGAAAAGCTCCCTGACCTCTATTTTACGCAGCCTGGCCACATTGCCTCTCGAAGAGAGAAAGTCAGCCGGTGCCCGGGCCAATCAGGTCAAGGCTGACCTGGAAAGCGAGCTGCAGGAGAAAGAGCCGGCACTGCGCGAAGCGCGGTTAGTCTCCGGGACACAGAAGGAAATCCTTGACATTTCCCTGCCCGGTCGTCCGCTGCCGAACGGTCGCCTGCACCCGATCACGCAAACCCTCAATGAAATTCTAAATATTTTTGTTTCCATGGGGTTTCAGATAGCGGAAGGGTCTGACGTTGAGCGGGACTATTATAACTTTGAGGCCCTGAATATTCCCGCCGAACACCCTTCTCGCGATACCCTTTCCACCTGCTGGTTAGAGCCCGAGACGGGGAGCGATGAGCACACCATGCTCCTCCGCACCCATACCACGGCGGTAACCGCACGCGTCATCGAGAAAATGAAACCGCCCATAAGGGTAATAGAACCCGGGAGAGTCTATCGCTACGAAGCCACGGATGCCACCCATCTTCCCATGTTCTACCAGATTGACGGCCTGGCCGTGGATAAAGGTATCACCATGGCCGACCTGAAGGGGACGCTCTACGAGTTCGCCCGTAACTTTTTCGGTGAGGAGAGAAAGGTGCGTTTTCGCTGCGATTACTTCCCCTTCGTGGAGCCTGGCGTTGAGATGGCCATTGAGTGCCTGACCTGCAACGGGAAAGGGTGCCGGCTCTGCGGGTACAGCGGCTGGATAGAGATACTCGGCGCCGGCATGACCCATCCCGAAGTGCTGAGGCGGGGTGGCATCGACCCCGAAGAATATAGCAGCTTTGCCTTCGGCATCGGCATCGAGCGGCTGCCCATGCTGCGCTACGGCATTGATGATATCCGACTTTTTTACGGTAACGACCTCAGATTCTTGAGACAGTTTTAGCATGGAAAGATGAAAGTTCCACTCAAGTGGCTCCGGGAATTCGTTGACGTCAATCTGCCACCAAAAGAGGTGGCGGACAGGCTGACCATGTCCGGTACTGAGGCCAAAGGGATACAGGTAATCGGCGGCACGTGGGATAATATTGTGGTCGGCCAGATTGCGGCGGTCAATCCCCACCCCAACGCCGACCGCCTCCGACTGCCCACTGTTGATATCGGTACCGAGCCACAGACCGTGGTCTGCGGTGCGCCGAACCTTAACATCGGCGATAAAATCGCTTTTGCCCGCGTTGGCGCCCAGCTTATCGACGGGCACACCGGGGAGATAGCCAAATTAAAGCCAGCGAAAATCCGCGGTGTCGAATCGAGCGGGATGGTCTGCTCGGAAAAAGAACTCGGTATCTCGGATAACCATACTGAAATTCTGGTCCTGCCCGCCGATGCGCCGGTGGGCACGCCCCTGGCCGACTACCTTGGAGACGCTGTCTTTGACCTGGATGTAACACCCAACCGGCCGGACTGTCTCTGCGTTATCGGCATTGCCCAAGAGGTAGCCGCAGTGACCGACCAGAAGCTACACCCCCCCGAGGTAGCTTACGAGGAAGCGGGTACGCCAATTGACCAGCACATCGCGGTGGAAATCATTGACGCTGACCTGTGCCCCAGGTACTGCGCCAGCCTCATCACGGGAGTCAAAATCGGTGAATCACCGCCGTGGATGCAGCAGAGATTGCTTGCCTGCGGCATGCGCCCGATCAATAACGTGGTCGATGTCACCAACTACGTCATGCTCGAGCTGGGACAGCCTCTGCACGCTTTTGACTACGAGCTTATCAGAGGTAAAAAAATCATCGTCCGCCGGGCCACCGGGGGTGAAACCATTACCAGTCTGGATGGAGCGGAGCGCAATCTTGCCGGAAACATGCTGGTCATTGCCGATGTCGAGCGTGCCGTGGCCATCGCCGGCGTGATGGGCGGTGCCAACAGCGAGGTCACCGAGGACACGACCTCGATTCTGCTGGAAGCGGCCAACTTCAATCCGGCCAGCATTCATTATACCGGCCAACATCTGTCCCTGCCCAGTGAGGCCTGCATGCGCTTCGAGCGGGGCATTCGCCCCGAACTGACCATGCCGGCACTGAAACGGGCCACGCAGTTAATTGTGCAGCTTGGCGGCGGTCAGGCCGCCAGAGGCGTAGCGGATGCCTATCCGGGTAAACGGGAGCCGGAACCGATGGTGATTTCCACCGAGCGAACCAGACAGCTACTCGGTGTGGAATTCACCGTCGACCAGATAACCAAAGTCCTGACCTCACTGGGATTCGAATGCCAGCCCGGTGCCTCAAGTACCGAAGTAAAAGCGACTGCTCCCTACTGGCGCAGCGATATCACGCAGGAAGTCGACCTCATTGAAGAGGTCGCCCGCATCATCGGCTACGACCATATCCCGATGACCACGCTTAGCCAGTCAATACCACCGCGCAGTCCGGCGCTCATGCTCGACCTGGAGCAAAAGATACGGAACACCCTTGTCGGCTATGGTTTCCAGGAAGCAATAACCTATTCATTGACCAGCCTGGAAATGCTGCGCAGATTCAGGCCGCAAACCCAACAAGTGGCACCGATGCCAGCCCGCCTGGCCAACCCCATGACCGCGGAACAGGAGTATCTGCGTCCTACTCTGCGGGCCAATCTGCTGGCAGCCCTGGTCGCAAACCGGAGGCACGAAGAAGTTGGTATTCGATTGTTTGAACTCGGTAAGGTTTACCTGCCGAGAGAAAAGGAGCTGCCCGACGAACCCGAGGTACTGTGTGGCCTGCTCAGCGGCTCCAGAAACGATATATCCTGGCTCGGTGATGGAGGACAGCTAAACTTCTTTGATGCCAAGGCAGTGCTGGAAGGATTGTTTCGCAGGCTGGGTGTTCCCGCCAGCTTCAAACCCGGCGATGATGAAAGCTTTCACCCGACACACCAGGCAGCCATTGCCATCAATGACCAGGAGATTGGCGTCATCGGAGAACTGCATCCCAAGGTAACGGAAGCCTTTGACCTTGCGGAAGCGGTTTACCTTTTTGAACTCAACGTAACGGAACTGCTGCCCTTTACGGCCGGACACAGTATGTTCCAGCCAATACCTCGCTTCCCGGCCATGGTCAGAGACATTGCTTTGATTGTTGATGTCGGCGTCAGCCACCAGCAGATAGTTGATATCATCAGAGGCTTCTCTCTGGTGAAAGACGTGGCCGTATTTGACGTCTATTCCGGGAAACAGGTGCCGGCGGGGAAGAAGTCACTCGCCTACCGCATCACCTACCAGTCGCCCACCCACACCCTGACCGACGAAGAGGTGAACAAAGTCCAGGAGCAAATCCTGAAGAAACTATCCCGGCAACTGGGCGCCACCCTGCGCGGCTAGAATTACGGTTGTGATTTCTTTTTCTTTTCTTTGAGCTGCAACTGCTTTCTGACCAGGTCTTTCTCATGGTCGTAGTTGATGACCCGCTGCAGCATGATTTTCTGAGTCTGTACCGGCCCGGCACCATGCCAGGTGCCCACCCCATGCAGCCCCGCCGTCCAGTTCTGAAGGAGTTTGGTAACTTTCATAATATTTTCCGCTGGTTCATCCGAGCCGAAGCTGTAGAACTCCTCAACGTAGTCCTTAACCTCTGGATTCTTGAGTTCCTTCAGCGAGGGCATGGTAACAATCAGCCCGCCACCGATGTCGCCGGCGAGCGCCATCATCCGCCAGAAGGCATTGCAGACATTCAGCTTGGCCACATTGCCCATGAGTTCATCGGGCAGGAACACGCCCGACCCGACAGGTTCTTCCGCGCCGCGGCGGGCCGCCTCCAGACCACAGGCCCGGCTCGTCTCCCGCAGCACCACCATCTCCGCCAGCTGCTCGTTGATATGACTCGCCTTTTCCAGGCCTTTGTATTCCTGAATCAGTCTTGATGCGCCGATAATCTGGTTCATGAAACCCACCTTGCACGTCCCGCCGCAGGTCATGCGGTGCGTCCGGGCAAAGCGGCCCACCAGTTTTCCGGAATACCGGTATTCACCACAGTGAAAAACACGTTCCCAGGGCACGAGTACATTGTCGAAGACGACCATTGCGGTCTCACGCTGGCCGAAGACAGGGTTCCCCAATTCCTCAAGGTCTTCCGCCAGTTCCCTCTCCGCGGAGTAAGGCGTGTACTGACAGATATAAGTGATGCCCTTGGCATCGGTGGGGGTGGCAAAGGCAACGGCATAATCTTCCTCGCCTTCAAAGTGAGCCGCTTGAGGCAGCACCACCAGTTCGTGGCTGGCATAGGCGCCACTGATGTTGATTTTCGCCCCCCGCACCACGATGCCTTCCTTATTTTTGTCCACCACCCTGAGGGAAAGGTACGGGTCGGGCCACTCCAGCGTCTTCTTGTTGCGTGCACCCCTCGGCTCGGTCAGGGCGCCGGCCACAGATAAATCCTGACGCTGCACCATTTTCAGGTATTCCAGAAACCTGTTGTGGTATCCGGTGTTGAGGTCGCGGTCTATCTCCCAGGTAGTGCCGGCCAGAGCATGGAAGGCGTCATAACCCACGCAGCGGTAGATGCACGTCCCAAGCATCTCGGCGGTGAAGGTTCCCGCCTCAGCTTTTTTAATAAGGTCGTCAACACTGGCGCTGACGTGAGTGTAGCGGTTGACAGTCTCATCAACCAGCGGTGAATAGCAGGTCATGATATCTTTATATTTCGGGTCCAATGCCCACGCATAACTGGCTTTATTTGCCTCCACCACGGTGCGGGTGTTCTTATTCTCCAGGACATTGGCCACCCTTTTTCCGTTCATGAAGACACGCGGCTTCAGTTTTTTCAGGCTCTCTTCAAACTGCTCCGGCGTCATCAGCGCCATTTTGTACTACCTCACTTTGCTTTAACAAGTTCTTTAATTTTGGCTACCGCTTCGTCCCGCAGCACAAGCTGAGATTCTTTTTCCGCGCGCCACTTCGTCTCAACATTGTTGTTTTGCAGCGTGCGCGGGCTGACCGTTACCCTCAGCGGTATCCCCAGAAGGTCGGCATCGTTGAATTTTACGCCGGGGGATTCTTCCCTATCATCAAAGAGCACCTCAAGGCCGGCCGATTGTAGTTCGCGGTACAGTCTCTCAGCGACCTCAACCACATTCGTATCCTCGCGGTAGAGCGGGCAGAGGTAAACCTGATAGGGCGCGATGGACAGCGGCCAGATGATACCCTTGTCGTCGTGGTAGTGCTCAACCGCCGCCGCCAGCAATCTGCCCAGCCCTATCCCGTAGCAGCCCATGATAATGGGTCGGGAGTCACCTTTTTCATCGATGAAGTTGGCGCCAAGGGCGTTGCTCAGGAAGGTGCCCAGCTTAAAAACGTGCCCGATTTCAATCCCCGGCATCGATTTCAGCATGCCGCCGCATTTCGGGCAGGCGTCCCCTTCCCCGACCCGGGCGATATCGGCGACGATGTCCGCTTTGAAGTCGCGCGGGTAGTTGACGTTCTTTATATGTATATCCGGCTTGTTGCCGCCGGCGACGAAGTTGATGCCCCCGGTTACCGAGTCGTCAGCCACAATCTTTATGCCTTTCAAGCCCATCGGCGAGGCATAGCCGGCAGAGATGCCCGCGGCACTCACCTCGGCTTCGGTGGCCAGATGCAGGTCGGTGCATTTCAGCAGCCTTTGCAGCTTCACCTCGTTGACGTCAAGGTCGCCCCGTATCATGGCGAAGACCACCTGACCATCGGCAGCATAAAAGACCGCCTTCAGGGTGTGGTCTTTGGGCATATTCAGGAAATTGGCCAATTCCTCTATCGTCTTCATGCCGGGAGTGGCCACTTCCTCAAGCGGCAGCGGCTTTTCCGGCCCTATCTGCCTCTTGACGCTGACCGCCTTGTCCACATTGGTGGCGTATTGGCAGCTATCACAGCAGATGACCTCGTCCTCGCCGTTCTCAGCGATGAGCATGAACTCGTGGGAGTCCTTGCCGCCGATGGCCCCGCTGTCCGCCTCAACGAACAGCGCCGGCAGTGCACAGCGGTCGTAGATATTCCGGTAGGCCTGGACCATCTTCTGGTAGCTCACTTCCAGCCCGTCCTCGTCGACGTCGAAGCTGTAGAGGTCTTTCATGATGAACTCGCGCACCCTTATCAGCCCGCCGCGCGGTCGTGGCTCGTCGCGGAATTTTGTTTGAATCTGGTAGAGCAGTTGGGGCAGGTCGCGGTAGCTCTGCACATGGTGGCTGACCATCTGGGTGAGCACTTCCTCGTGGGTCGGCCCCAGCACCAGGGTGCGTTCCCGTCGGTCGAGCAGGGTGAAAAGACCCTTGCCGAAGGACTGGTCTCTCCCCGTCTGCTGCCAGAGCTCAACGGGCTGGAGCACGGGCATGGCCAGTTCCTGGCCACCGGCGTTGTCCATCTCCTCCCGGATAATATTTTCTATTTTTTTAAGCACCCGCCACCCCAGCGGCATATAGGAGTAGACTCCCGCCGCCACCTGCATTATCATCCCCGCCCGCAACAGAAGCTGGTGGCTGGCCGTGTCCGCCTCGGACGGTATCTCCCGCTGTGTTTTGCCGAATAGCTGTGATAAGCGCATAAGCTAAAACTCCAGTATACTTAGTTTTTCCACCTCACCCCCTGTGTCCCCTCTCCTTCAAAGTAGGGAAGGGACATAATGTTATGTAAATATTTTCAGGCTAAAATAAAGAGTTCTTTGGAGTGATTATATCATACAAGCTGACGTGGGGCGAAACAAACTTTTGTTATACCAGCTGAACAATCTGGGCTTTTAGTACCCGAATAAACGTCTCTTTGTCTAGTTCCTAACCTTTTTCGGCTATAAACGTTATAATATATTAACCAGGGGTCACTTATTCTAATATTCCGGCGAGATAATAAATGGAGGCACGAATTTAATGACATTGGTAAAGATAATGCTGATAACCTTTCTTCTAAGCGGACTAGTTTTTCCCGTAGCAGGCTGTGCTTCCGAATCAGGCTCGGAATCTCTCTCACAAAATCAGATGGCAACCGTTCAGCGAGGTAATCTGGTCATAGATATAACGGCTGTTGGCAATCTGGCTTTATCCCGTACCGAAGAACTGGCTTTTGACTTATTCTATCAAGAAGGGACGGTAGAAGAAGTTCTGGTAGAAGAAGGAGACACGGTTGAAAAAGGGCAGGTTCTGGCCAAGCTGGATACGGAGGAATGGGAGGATGA
>SOKS01000125.1 GCA_004375725.1 Dehalococcoidia bacterium
GAAATGGGCCGTGGAGAATTGAGCAAGCTAGCATATATATTTCCTTCTTTTCTCTTGGTACTCGGACTGACGTTTTCTTTTTCAGCCTGCACACCTGAGGAGGAGGAAAGCGACAAGGTGGGAGTGGTGGTTACGGTTCTGCCGCAGGCTGAGTTTGTGGAAAACGTGGGTGGAGAACGGGTCAGGGTGACGGTTATGGTGCCGCCGGGAGCAAGCCCTCATACCTATGAACCTAAACCAGCGCAGATGACGGCATTTGCCGAAGCGGAAATATATGCCAAGGTAGGCTCGGGAATAGAATTCGAACTGGTCTGGATGGAAAAACTGATTGCCATCAATAAAGAGATGGCGGTGGTGAATTGCTCGGCAGGGGTGGCACTTCAGGAAATGATGGCAGAAGACGAGCATGAGGAAGATGACGAACGCCCCGGCAGGATGGACCCTCATATCTGGATGTCTCCGGCGAATGCCCGGATAATGGTGTCGAACATCTGTGATGGGCTGATTGCAGTGGACCCGGAAAACAGGCACTATTACGAGCAAAATAGAGATGCCTACCGGCAACAGCTGGCTGAGATTGACCGCGAAATGAGAGACGGCCTGGCTGGAGTGAAGAATCGGCGGTTCATGGTCTACCACCCGGCATTCGGCTATTTTGCTAGCGAATACAACCTGACCATGATACCCCTGGAAAAGGAGGGGAAAGAGCCGACCGCTGCCGGCCTGGTACACCTGATCGAGCAGGCCAAGATATATGATATCAGGGTAATCTTCGCTGAACCACAATTTGATCCGAAGAGCGCTGAGGTCATCGCCAATGCCATCGGGGGCCGGGTGGTGTTGATTGACCCGCTGTCCAAAGATTATATCGGTAACCTGCGCCTGATTCTGAATGAAATGCTCCCGGCCATGGAGTAATGAGTATATCGGGAGAAAGAGGTGCCCGCCCCTTTATTCTCAAAGTATAAAAAGAATGATAAGATAAATATAGCTAATAAAAGCGGAGGGATTATACTGTGGAAGACGAACTGGAAACAAAGATAAAAGCATCGCTGGTAAATGGCAAGTTGCCTTGCGCGGTTGCTTTTGGGATTGCCAAGGAGCTGAAAGTCAGCCCTCGTGGCGTCGGCGATGCCGCCAACCGACTGTCACTGAAAATAAGCAGCTGCCAGCTGGGATGTTTTCCGTAAGTAGTAACTTTTTACTTTAATTTGCGTTTTATATAATGAACCGAGCGCACAGGAGGTTTTTATGAAAAGGTTACTGACCGTTGTGCTTTTAATAATACTGGCTACGACGTTAATTGCCTGTGCCGCACCGGCACCCGCCCCGGCGCCTTCACCGGCGCCCGCACCGAGACCAGCCCCAGCCCCGGCTCCATCTATTGTGATTCCGCCCCCACCTAAAGGAATACCCGGTGAGGTGGTTGTGGAAACACCACCCATGGCACCAGAACCATCGCCGGTGAACGGAAGGGACTTATCTATTGACACCGACCGTATGATAATACGTACGGCTAACATGCAGCTGGTAGTGGACGATGTCCGCGACACCATAGATAAAATCACCGAACTCGCGCAGGGCCGGGAAGGGTACGTGGTCAACTCCAGCAGCTGGAAAGAGGGAGAGCGCATTGTCGGGCAGATTACCATACGTGTGCCGTCATCGGATTTCGATTATGCGATGAGCGTGCTGCGCAGCATGGCGGTGGAGGTGAACTCCGAGACCACGTCCAGCCAGGACGTTACCGAGGAATACGTGGACCTTGAGGC